>JAZQKN010000001.1:0-2473 GCA_045542175.1 Acutalibacteraceae bacterium
CGGTTGCCCCTGCGCTTGACTGCACGCTTGATTGGGTCAGGGTGAAAATCAAAACCCCGAGAGGCATTGCCGCCTGCGAATGGAAAAAGGAAAACGGCATCTGCACCGTGAATATAACCGTTCCCGAAGGCTCAACGGCTCAGGTTAACCTCGTTTTCGGCAAAAAGAAAATCTCCGCAACCGTAACGGGCGGAGAATATAAATATGTGATATAAAATAAGCCTGCACTCCGAAAGTGCAGGCTTTTGGTTTTGATATTAATACCGGAGGAATCCGAGCAGAAAAATTTGGCTTGTTATCTGCCTCAGACCCCGTTTTCGTTTTCCAGCATTCCGTACTTCTGCTTCACTCTGTCAAGCTTTTCGAGAAGCGGTTTTCCGAAAACAAACATCATAATTGCAGTGCAAAGCCCTTGACTTACGTTCACGGGGAAGCCCGATGCGAGAGCTGCTGTTATTGTTGAAATATTGATTTCGGGCATCATAATGAAGATATGTGAAGTGTCAAGCAGAGGTCCTATCCAGATAACAACTGCAAGGAATCCGAATATTGCCATAATCCACGGCTTTTTCGGGATTTTATTCTTAATGAACACAAAGCCTGCGAGCATTCCGCCTGCACCGTAAGCAATCATCTGCCACGGCATATATGCACCCTGACCGTAGAAAAAGTTGCTTGCAAATGCGGTTATCGCTCCGACGATGAAGCCTGCTTCGGGACCGAAAGCGATGCCCGTGAGCATAATTATTGCAAACGCCGCTTTGAAATGGGGGATGGGGATTGCGACTCTGCCGATGACCGCAAGAGCAATCATAACCGACAGGATAACAAGCTCTCTTGCCTGCGGTTTTCTGCTTTCAAACATCATAAAAAAGGGTACTGCAAGTTCAATGATTATCAGAACACCCGTTATGTAGTAGCCTTTGCCCGGGAGCTTGTCGCCGAGAAACAAAGTCAACGGAATCAAAGCAAGGAACACGATGAGCATTGCGACGTTTGATTTTTTCATTGTGCTCCTCCCTTGTTTTTGCAGTAAAGCTCAACAACGTTTTCTGCCGTGACGGCATTCCTGAATACGTGCCTGCTCATACGGTTTGCCGCCGTTGTGTAGAAGCTGTTGCCGCCGAAGAAATTCTGCGGCGTGTCGGTTGTAAGCACCTGACCGTCGAAAAACATACTCACTCTGTCGGCATATTTTGCGCAGAATTCAACGTCGTGCGAGACCGTCAGAATTGTGATTCCTTGACTTTTGAGCTTGTTGAGAATATCGGCAAACGTTTCTTTGAAGAAGCTGTCCATACCCTTTGTGGGTTCATCTAAAAGAAGAATTTTCGGCGCGGTGAGAAGAACTTTTGCGAGAGCAGCTCTCTGCTGTTCGCCACCCGACAAATCGTAGGGATGATTTGCGAGAAGTTCTGTAATTTGGCAGATTTCTGCAACTTCGATTACCTTGTTTTTGTCCTTTGTCATTTCTTCAAGATCTTCTCGGACAGTCTTTTTGACAAATAGACTTTTGGGGTCTTGAGGTAACATTGATACACAGTTTCTGAAAAGCTCACCAGATTTGAATTTATTGACGGCTTTGCCGAAAACCTTGATTTTGCCACGGTAAGGCTTACAGATTCCGCAGATTGCTTTCAACGTTGTAGATTTTCCCGCACCGTTTCCGCCGACTATTGCGGAAATACTTCCCGACGGAATATCCATACTGACACCTCTGAGAATATCGGGGGTGTCTTTTTCATATCTGAACCATAATTCTTTTAGCGACAATGCAGGATTTTCAATATCTTCTTCAATATTTCCGCAAGTAATTTCTTTGATTTCAGGTTCGGTTAAAAATTCTTTATTGAGCCACGCTCTGCCTTCTCTGACAGTCAGAGGACAGTCGCCGTTACCGTTTGCATTATAGAAAACACGAACGGGAGTCGGCATTGCGGTAAACATCGGGTTGTTCTGTTCATAAAGAAGTCTGCCGATATTTCTCGGAGTATCATCGGCAATGATTTTGCCCGAATCCATAACAATTGCTCTGTCGGCATAAGGAAAAATATCCTCAAGGCGGTGTTCGGTTATGATTACCGTTGTGCCCAGTTCGGTGTTGATTTTTCGAACGGTGTTGAGAAAATCCGATGCCGCAATAGGGTCGAGCTGACTTGTGGGCTCATCGAGAATAAGAACCTCGGGCTGCATTGCCATAATCGAAGCGAGGTTAAGAAGTTGCTTCTGACCGCCCGAAAGAACGGCGACATCTCTGTGGAACCAATCCTGAATACCGAAGTAACAAGCCATTTCCGCAACACGGGAACGCATGGTTTTTTGGTCACAACCCAAACTTTCAAGACCGAATGCAAGCTCGTGCCATACTTTATCCGTCACAATCTGGTCATCGGGATTCTGCATGACATAACCGATTTTTGCAGATTGGTCACGGTTGTTGACATCTTTCAAAGCAATTCCGTTGAAATATATT
>JAZQKN010000002.1:0-11978 GCA_045542175.1 Acutalibacteraceae bacterium
CCCTCGTTTTTGTTAAGAACAAGGGTATTGTTATCAGAGAGCCTTCCGTTGTTGCGGTTGACCAGAAGAGCAATCCCCCCAGAGTTGTTGCAGTCGGTACCGAAGCAAAGGAAATGATAGGCAGAACTCCCGGCTCGATTATCGCAGTGCGTCCTCTTAAGGACGGCGTTATTGCTGACTTTGAAATCACTGCAGAAATGATTGCTTCTTTCATCAAAAGAACAACAAAGCGTTCACCCTTTGCAAGAATCAGAGTTCTTATCTGCATTCCCTCGGGCGTTACCGAAGTTGAAAGAAAAGCAGTTTACGATGCGGCAAAGGCTGCAAACGCAAAGTACGTAAGCCTTATCGAAGAGCCTATGGCAGCCGCTATCGGCGCAGGTCTTCCCGTAAGCGAAGCAACAGGCAGCATGGTTGTTGATATCGGCGGCGGTACGGCAGAGGTTGCCGTTATTTCACTCGGCGGCGTTGTTACTGCAAATTCCTGCCGAGTTGCAGGCGATAACTTTGACGAAGCTATCATAGCTTACATCAAAAAGAAATATAATCTTCTTATCGGCGAAAGAACAGCCGAAGATATCAAAATCAAAATCGGCTCGGCTTATCCCTATGAGGGCGAGGGCACAATGAACATAAAGGGCAGAAACCTTATGGACGGCCTTCCCAAGAACGTTGATATCACTTCAGAAGAAATCCGTGAAGCTCTTGCCGACACTGTTTCACAGATTATCGATGCAGTCAAGACAACTCTTGAAAAGACTCCTCCCGAGCTTGCCGCTGATATTATTGACCACGGCATTATGCTCACAGGCGGCGGCGCACTTCTCAGAGGTCTTGACAAGCTTATTTCGGCAGAAACAAAGATTCCCGTTAACGTTGCAGCCAATCCTCTTGACTGCGTTGCAGACGGTACCGGTATCTGCCTTGAAAACGATAACCTCAACGTTATCAGCAACAAAAAATATATCTGATTGGTGAAAAGGGTGCGGGTGAAACCCACCCTGAACTGATCATTCTTAATTTTACGAAAGGAGTAGGTTGCGATGATTCGCTTTTTCAAAAGCACCGCATTCAAAATTTTTGCGGTTATAGCGGCGGCTCTGCTTGCAGGCTCGCTTTTCTCTCTGGCATCACGAAGCGGTTCGTCGCCGCTTACAAGTGCGGTAAGTATTGTTTTCAGCCCCTTGTCAAGGCTCTCCTCCTACGTTGTGGCTGAATTTTCGAATATTCCCGTTTCCTTCCGCTCATCCTCAACCCTTGCAAAAGAGGTTGAGGCTCTTGAAAAAGAGATTGATGACCTCAAAGACCAGCTTGTCGGCTACGAACAGGCTAAACATAAAAACGAATTCTATCAGGAATTCCTTGAACTTAAAGAGGAGCATTCCGACTATGAATTCACCGAAGCCGCCATTATCGGCAGAGACGGCGCCGACCAGCTCGGCTCGTTTACCCTCAACAGAGGCTCGCTTGACGGAATCAGCGTCAACGACCCCGTTATTTACGGCGAATATCTTGTCGGCGTTGTTTCAAGCGTAACTCCCACGCAGTGCGTTGTTAACACCGTACTCAACCCCAGGGTAAACGTGAGTGCCTACGAGGTACGCACAAGAGACCTCGGCTACGTTACAACAACCGTTGAGCTTGCACAGGACGGATTTTGCCATATGCCCGGTCTTGCCTCCACAACCTCCGTTACGGCGGGCGGCATTGTCTGCACTTCGGGTGTTGGCGGAATTTTCCCCCGTGACCTGATTATCGGCACGATTACCGACGTTGTTGACGGCACGGTTGATATTTCTGCAAGTGCAATTATCGAACCCGGCGTTGATTTCGGAAAAATAACAGACGTTTTTGTTATAACCTCTTTCAACGGACAGGGAGCGGCAGAGTAATAGAGATTTGCGAGTATTTTACGAATAAAAGACAGAAATTATCCGATAAAAAACACAGTTCGGATTATTTCCGTCACTCTGGATTATGACTATTGAAAACGAACGCAAAAAGTTGATAATACGCAGGGGAAGTCTTGCTCTGATGCTGCTGATTCTTGCGGTGCTTCAAAACACCGACGGATTCTTTCCGCAGATTTTCGGAGTCAGGGCTTTACTGCTTATACCCGCAGTTGTGTGCATAGCAATGTATGAACGTGATATCTGGGGAATGTTTTTTGGACTTTTTGCGGGTGCGGTATGGGATATTTACTCCTCGGGGGCAAGCTTCAATGCCCTGTTTCTGCTGACGGTCGGATTTATCTGCGGTACGCTGATTAACACCGTTATGCGTAACAACATTGTAACGGCTACGCTTCTCAGCTCGGTTTTTATTCCTGTTTACCACGTGGGATACTGGCTTTTCCACTTTGTTTTTACGGGCCTTGACAGTGCGCAGTTTATGTTTCTGCGCTATTATCTGCCCGGCATTGCATATACGCTTGTTTTTGCTCCGCTGATGTTTATAATCGTAAGGAGCATTGAAAAATACTATACGGAAGAATAATTTTCAGAAAGGAGTTGCAGATATGCACGTTAAAATAACCGCAGTCAGAAGAGTTGCCGCTGTCTGCGTAATTCTCTTTTTCTTTGTGTTTTTTGCTTTTGATCTTGTAAAAATTCAGATTATAGACGGCCCCGAATACGATGCGGCAAGCACTGCAATCGCTCAGAAGACCGCTTCAATTCCCGCCGCAAGAGGGGAGATAGTTGACCGCAACGGAACTCCGCTCATTTATAACACGCAGGGATATTCGCTTATATTTGACGCTGCATATTTTCCCCCTGCAAGCGAGCAGCAAAACAGAAACAGAATAATCGCAAGCCTTATCCGTCATTTTGAGGAAAGATCGCTTGAATGGATAGATATACTGCCGATTGAGTTTGATGAAAACGGCAATGCGGCATTCAAAGAGGATTCCGATTCTCTTATCAAAGAAATGAAGAGCAAGGATATGCTCGACCTGAACGAATACGCAACGGCACAAAACTGCCTCGATACCCTTATTGAGCGTTATTCTCTTCAGGAATACCCGATTGCAGAGGCACGAAAAATTGCTTCGGTCTGCTACGGAATGAAAAGGATTTATTTCCGCACGGGAACAACCTACACCTTTGCAACGGATGTACCCGATGAAACCATTGCTCTTATTAAAGAAAACAGCAATTTTTATCAGGGTGTTGACGTGAGGGTTGACCCCGTGAGAAATTATTTTGACGGTACGCTTGCACCGCACGTTCTCGGAAGAATAGGTGCAATTGATGCCGAAGAATATTCCGAACTCAAGGGTGAAGGCTACGGAATCAACGATACAATCGGCAAAAGCGGTATAGAGTATGCTATGGAGAAATATCTCCGCGGCAAAAACGGAGTTGCAACCATTTATACCGATGCTGACGGAAACACTTCAACTCAGGTTACAACCGAGCCTGTTCAGGGCAATACCGTTGTGCTTACAATAGACGCAGAGCTGCAGAGAGTGGCTCAGAATGCTCTGCGTGACGCACTTATCAATTATTCGTCAACTCACGAGGATATGATGGTTGAGGATGCGGGTGCGGTTGTTGTTATTGACTGTAACAACAGTGAAATCCTTGCCTGCGCAACCTATCCTACCTACGACATCTCAACCTATGCACAGTATGCTTCAGAGCTCAACAACGCTTCGGGTGCTCCGCTCTGGAACAGAGCTCTGCTTTCAACCTACGCAACGGGCTCAACAATGAAGCCGTCGGTTGCAATTGCCGCTCTCGAAGAGGGGTTTATCACCGAGGACACAACGGTTTACTGCTCGGGTCTTTATCAGTATCTCGGTCAGAACTTCAAGTGCGAACAGAATCATGAAACCCGCCACGTAAACGTAGTTAACGCAATTGACGAATCCTGCAACACCTTCTTCTATGAAGTAGGCAAAACGCTGGGTATTGAAAAGATGAATGAGTACCGTATCCTTTTTGGTCTCGGCTCAAAAACAGGCTGTGAAATCGGTGAGGCTTCGGGTGTTCTTGACAGCCCCGAATACAGATCTTCACTCGGTCAGACCTGGCTTCCCGGTTACACCGTACAGTCGGCAATCGGACAGGCAGGTAACCTTTTCACACCTATTCAGCTTGCAAACTACGTTGCCACCATCGCTAATGGCGGAACAAGGTACAGAACTCATTTTGTAAAGAGTATAAAGAGTTACGATTATTCTCTTACGGTTGATGAAACACAGCCTGAAATCATTGCAGAAACAGGCATTTCCGCCGAAACACTTGATATTGTTAAACGCGGTATGCTTGAGGTTGGTACAACGGGCTACTGTAAAGAATATTTCAAACACCTTGACGTCAAGGTTGCCGCAAAAACGGGTACGTCACAGGAAATCCGCCGAATCAACGGTGAATCCGTCAAGATTAATAACGGTTTCCTTATTGCTTTTGCACCCTATGAAAACCCCGAAATTGCCATTGCCGTTGTCGGCGAAGGTATGACCTCGGGTGTTTACGTTGCTCCCGTTGTTGCCGATATAGTTGACTATTATTTCGGTGAAGCGGAAAACCTTGAAGATTTCGGCACAGAAAATACGCTTATTCCGTAAGAAAGGAGAGTACAATGGCAGAGATTATCGTTGTTGCATCGGGCAAAGGCGGCTCGGGTAAAAGCTCGTTTACCGCGGGTATAAGCAGAACCCTTGTAAACTCAGGCAAAAAGGTGCTTGCAATAGATTTTGATATCGGTCTGCGCTCACTCGACCTTCTTTTCGGTGTTTCGGATAAGGTGGTTTTTGATTGGGGCGACCTTCTTCAGGGCAGATGCTCCGCAGAGCAGGCAGTTATCGGTTGCGGAGTTGATTTGCTTGCCGCACCGAGAAATTTCAGCGAAGAATTCACCGCCGAAAAGGTTGCGGATATGATAAAAAGCTTCAAAAGCAAATACGACTATATATTCCTCGATTCCCCCGCGGGTATCGACAGGGGATTTCAGCTTGCGGTTTCGGGCGCAAAGAAAGCGGTTATCGTTACAACTCCAGACAGCGTTTGCGTAAGAAGCTGCAACAGAGCTTTTTCGGAGCTTGAGAAAAACGGTATAAACGATTGCCGTCTTGTTATAAATATGTTTGAGGTAAAGCCTGTTTGCAAAAACAAGTTGCTCAACATTGATCAGTGTATCGACGAAACGGGAATTCAGCTTCTCGGCATCGTGCCCCGTGATGCAAACGTAGGCTTCTGCTCCGTAACGGGCACGGCTCCCGGCGAATTTTCGCCCTCAACCCTTGCGTTTTCACGCATTGCAAAGCGACTCTGCGGTCAGAGAGTGCCGCTGATTTGCGAATGAGAGGAATTTATGATGAATGAGCGAGCAATTGCCGCCATCGCAACACCCAATGCACCGGGCGGCATAGGAATTATAAGAATTTCGGGCAAGAATGCTATTGAAATTGCAGACAGAATATTCAAAGCCGAAAGCGGAAAAAGTCTGACCGAAAAGAAAGGCTACTCCGCTTCTTTCGGATACGTATACGATAAAGACGAAAAAATCGACGAGGCGGTATGCCTCGTTTTTCGTGCACCCAGAAGCTATACGGGTGAAGACGTTGCCGAAATCAGCTGTCACGGCGGGCTTTACGTAACAAAAAGAGTTTTGCGTGCAGCGCTTGATGCGGGTGCAGAGCCTGCCGAGGCGGGAGAGTTTACAAAAAGAGCTTTCCTCAACGGCAAAATCGACCTTGCGGGCAGCGAAAGCGTTATGGCGCTTATCGGAGCTTCGGGCAAACAGGCGGCAAGCGCCGCTCTGAATACGCTTGAGGGCAGACTGAGCAGAAAAATCCGCGAATGCGCCGATGAAATTATCGGAGTCTGCGCATCCCTTGCGGCTTGGGTTGATTACCCTTATGACGAAATTGAAGAAATCACCGAAGAAAAAATGCTCCCTGTTTTCAGAAAAGCAAAGCACGAGCTTTCCGAAACCGTGCGCCGTTACGATTGCGGCAGAGCGGTCACAGAGGGTGTTGATACGGTTATAGTCGGCAAACCCAACGTCGGCAAATCAACGCTGATGAATATGCTCACAGGCTTTGAGCGCTCAATTGTTACCGACATTGCGGGTACAACGAGAGATATTGTTGAAGAGAGAATAATGCTCGGCGAAATTATTCTGAGAGTTGCCGATACAGCGGGCATCAGAGAAACCGAAAACGTTGTTGAAAATATGGGTGTTAACCTTGCAAAACGCCGCCTTGAGAGGGCAGAGCTTGTTCTTGCGGTTTTCGACAGCAGTGTGCCGCTCAATGCCGACGACCTTGAAATAATTGAGCAGTGCAAGGCAAAGAAAAGTGTTGCAATTATCAACAAAGCCGACCTTCCCGCCGAAGCGGACAGGGCAATTATTGAAAATGCTTTTGCCCATACCGTTGAGCTTTCAGCCGCAACGGGTGCGGGCAGAGACGAGCTTGAAAAAGCCGTTGAGTCAATACTTATGACCGATGAATTCGACCCCGCCGCCGCGTGCCTTACGAGTGAAAGACAAAGACAGTGCTGCTTAAGGGCGATAGGTCATATTGATGAAGCAATCAACGCAATTGAATGTGGTATAACGCTTGACGCGGTCAACGTCTGTGCCGACTGTGCGATTGATGCACTCCTTGAGCTGACGGGCGAAAAGGCGACCTCGGCGGTTGTTGACGAGGTTTTCTCAAGATTCTGCGTAGGAAAATAAATATATAAAATAAAAACGGCAGTCCAGACGGACTGCCGTTATGCTTTTTAAATTAATCAGGCAATCAGATAAATGATTGCAACGATTGTCATAAATGCGTTAACGAAGGGGAGAATGATGGGGAAGAAAGGGAGAGCGGCAAGAGCGTAAAGGCTGCCGCCGATTACCTTGATTGCCATTGTGCTTTCAGCTTCGTTGATATTCTGCCAACGGAAATAAACGTCGTTGCCGTCAACGAAAAGCTGGTCAAGACCCATTCCGTCCTTGGTTTCGCTTACAACGAATCCGCATTCGATAAGACCGTCAACAACAAGCTGAGTCATTTCTGCATCCTTGAATGTGATTCTGCCTTCAAGACGAAGCTCATCAGCAGGCTCCTGCTGTCTGAGGTGACCGTTCTTGAAGCCTGTGCACCACCAGTATTTATCGTATTCTCTTGTGAACTGACGGACGTATTCGCCGTTGAGTTCCTGATGATAGAGAGTCATTTCCATCATAAGCCAGTCTTCGCTTGCGGGGCAGTTGAAGAAAGTCCATTCGTTGATGCCTTCTTCGGAGTGGGGTCTGTTATAAATACCGATTTCTCCGCCGTAGAAGAGAAGACCGTACTGACCCTTCCACATCTGGAGCATCCAGTCCTTGCCTTCATAAGTGAAGAAAATGCGGATATAGTCGTATTCAAGAAGAATATAAGGGGATACGAAGTCGTAAATCTTGCCGAAACCGAAGTTATACTGCCATGCTTCCTTGTCGTTGGTGTAATAGTAGTCGTCAACGTAGCTGTACTGATAGCTGAGAATCTGCCGACCTTCGAGAAGGTCCTTAACAAAGTTTGTGTCAGTAACAACGCTGATCGCGAATTCACCGCGAAGAGTCTGACCGTCAACAACAGCTGTTGCAAAAATAACGGCTCTGCCTGTATCAATGCCCTTTACAAGACCGTTTTCGTTAACGGTAGCAACGGATTCATCGGAAGAAGTCCAGGTGATTACGGGCTGAGTTTCAACGTTTGAAACCGAAGCGGTCATCTGAATAGTTTTTCTCTTAACAACGGAAAGGGCTTCACTCTGAAGAACAAGAACGTGGCCTGTGCTTTCCGAATCGGGGGCAGGAGCTTCTGTTTCTGAGCCTGTTGCAGTAACCGAAGTAGCACTTGCAAGCATAAAAATCAGAACAAGAAAAACTGCCGTTAAACGAACTGCAATTTTTTTCATTTTTTTACCTCCAAAAAATATCATACACTATATAATACCACAAATTGGCATAAAAAATCAATAGTAAAACGGATTATATCTTTTATATGTTTGAATTATGTTAGTTTTTTGTAATAACCGAATGCTTTTAAAAAATGACCGAATGCTTAAAAACGATTGAAAAAGAAAAATCAGGGGTGTAATATGACCTTGCAAGGAGGAATCGTATGAAATGCAAAATCTTTATCGATAAAGAGCGCGAAGAAGAGGTGCTTATTTATGCACACGAAAAAACAGAGCTTGTTAAAGCAATAGAGAAACTTGTTGCCGAGGAAGCGACTGAGTTTATCGGATACAAAGACAGAGAGGCGGTGAAGCTGAATCTTTTTGACGTAAACTGTTTTTTGGTTGAAGATAACAGAGTTTATGCTTTTACTCAAAGCGAAAAGCTTTTGGTAAAGTGCAGACTTTATAAGCTGGAAGAATCTTTGCCTCAAAACTTTATCAAAATCAATCAGTCCTGCATAGCAAATATTAATCAAATAGACCGTTTCGGAGCTTCGTTTTCGGGAAGCCTTACGGTCAGATTCAAAAACGGAAACACTGATTACGTTTCACGCAGAAAGGTAAAATCGGTTAAAGAAAGGTTGGGAATATAATGAATAAATACTTAAAAGCTTTTTTACACAGGGGACTTATGTTCGGAGGCTGCGGCCCCGTTATTGTCGGTATAATTTATGCCGTTCTGGCAAGCGTTCACAGCAATTTTTCGCTTACGGGAACTCAGGTGTGCCTTGCAATAATTTCGGTTTATCTGCTTGCATTTTTGCAGGCGGGAGCTTCGGTTTTCAATCAGATTGAAGAGTGGCCGTTGGCGAAATCGTTATTCTTTCACTTCGCAACGCTTTACGTTGCGTACGTTTCTTGTTATCTGCTCAACACCTGGATTCCGTTCAAGGCAGAAATAGTTATGATTTTCACGGCAATTTTCATTGCGGTCTATTTCGTGATATGGGTAACGGTTTATTTATGTGTGAAAGCAACAAGCAAAAGGTTTAATAAAAAACTGAATTAACCCGACGGAATAACTCACCGATAACCGCTGATAATAAATCAGTGAGGTGGTAATATGAATTCCGTATGGTCAGAGAGTGCAAGGCGAAAAAGCTTTGAACAGCTTAAAGGAAGCACGGAAACAGACGTGCTGATTATCGGCGGCGGTATGGCGGGCATACTGTGTGCGTATATGCTCAAAAACGCGGGAGCAGATTGCGTTCTGGTTGAGGCAAATCGGATTTGCGACGGCGTTACCAAAAACACAACTGCAAAAATTACGCTTCAGCACGGACTCATATACGGTAAACTGATAAAACAGTTCGGATATGAAAAGGCAAGGCTGTACCTTGAAGCCCAGAAGAGGGCTTGCAGGGAGTTTGAACATCTGTGTCATTCGGCAGAATGCGATTATGAAATAAAGGATTCTTACGTTTATTCCCTCAATGACCGCAAAAAGCTTGAAGAAGAAGTAAAAGCGTTGAATCTGCTTGGCTTTAAGGCGGATTTCTGTGAAAAAGTCAGTTTGCCGTTTGAGGTTGCAGGCGCCGTGAAAGTCGGAAATCAGGCACAGTTTCATCCGCTGAAATTTTTGTTTGAAATTGCGAAGGGTCTTTCCATATACGAAAAAACAAAAGTCACACAGCTTATGCCAGACAAAGCCGTTACGGAAAGCGGCGAAATCAGGTTTAAAAAGGTGATAGTCGCAACGCATTTCCCTATAATCAATAAGCACGGCGGTTATTTTATAAAAATGTATCAGCACCGTTCGTACGTTCTGGCGTTGGACGGAGCGGAAATTCCTGACGGAATGTACGTTGACGAAGCGGAAAAGGGCTTGTCATTCCGAAATTACGGAAATCTTCTTCTGCTTGGCGGCGGTGCACACCGCACAGGCAAAAAGGGTGGAAGTTATAATGAGCTTGAAACCTTTGCCCGAAAATACTATCCGTCAGCAATAATCACAAACAAATGGGCAACGCAGGACTGTATGACACTTGACGGTGTGCCGTATATCGGACAATATTCAAAAAGCACTCCGCAGACGTACGTGGCAACAGGCTTCAACAAGTGGGGGATGTCCTCGTCGATGGTATCCGCAATGATATTAACCGACCTTGTTCAGGAAAAAAGCAACGAATACGCCTCGGTTTTCAGCCCTTCAAGGAGTGTTTTGCTGCCTCAGCTTGCGGTTAATGCCTTTGAATCGATAACGGGACTGCTTACTCCGACGGCACCTCGGTGCCCGCATCTAGGGTGCGCGCTGAAGTATAATGCGGCAGAGCATTCGTGGGATTGCTCTTGCCACGGCTCAAGGTTTACCGAAAGCGGCGAGCTGATAGATAACCCCGCCACACACGATAAGAATAATCTTAACGGCAGATAATAAAAAAGACGATTGTTTTCACAACCGTCTTTTTTCTGGTCGGAGTAAAGATGATATATCCAAACCCGCGCAAGCGGTTTCAATCTCTTTGAATGAAACACGCTTTGCGCCTTTTCGGTAATTAAGATTTATGAGAATTTCGTCGTCATAAACGACTACACTGTTTACAAATCTGTCGATTAATGCTCTGCGACCTTCAAGAGTATTCGTATCAATATTTCTGAAACTCATTATGTAGAACATTATCTGTTCATAAGAGAAAGTCGGCTTTTTGATTTCTTCCTGAATTATGCTCAATTCAAGTTTTCTTTTCGTTTCTTCAAGCTCATCAAGTCTTCGCTTTGCAGAGTCATTTATAATGCCTGCCTGAATGGCATTCAGCATATTTTCTATGCCCTTTTCGGTGTCAGCAAGTTGTTTCCTCATCATCGGCAACTCGCCGCATTCCTGTCCCTGTGCTTCATACGCCATTTCTGTAAAGTATTTTACAAAATCGTCATCTGAAATCATTTCTTTGACATACTTGATAACAACATATTCAATCTTATCTTTGCGGATTGATTTGTGTTTTGCGTTGCAGGTCTTTTTTCTTTTTGTGTTGGCACATCGGTAGTATCTGTATTTTCTGCTCTTGTATTTACTTGTTCCTATTTCGCCAACCATAAATGCACCGCAGGTTCCGCAGAATAATTTTGTTGTCAGCAGATAATCGTCTTCGGCTTTACGTTGAGCCGGAGCTTTTTTGTTTTTCTCCATCCGTTCCTGAACCCTGTTAAACAAGTCTTTCGGAACGATGGCGGGGATTCCGTCGGGAATCACAATGTCACGATACTTGTATTCGCCCATATACCTTCGGTTATGAAGAATACCCGAAACAAAGTTAAGATCAATTTCGCCGCCTTTGTTTGTCTTTGCACCGAGTTCATTGAGTCGGTCACGGATTTCTTTCATTATCATTCCGTCATCGTACATCTTGAAAATATCGAGAACAACAGGTGCGGTCAACGGATTAATCTGATAATGCTTTTCTTCATCAATTGTGTAACCGTAAGTCGGAGTGCCGCCGTTGTATTTGCATTTCAATGCATTCTCCGTATGACCTCGGATTACCTTTACCGCAAGTTCAGCAGAGTAATATTCCGCCATTCCCTCAAGCAACGATTCGAGAATAATTCCTTCGGGACCTTCAGCAATATTTTCCGTTGCCGATACAACTTTTACGCCGTTTCTTTTGAGCGTTGCTTTGTAGTGAGCACTGTCGTATCTGTTGCGGGAAAATCTGTCCAGCTTCCAGACGATAACCATATCGAACAAGCCTTTTGCACTGTCCTTAATCATCTGCAAAAACTCGGGACGGTTATCTGTTTTTGCGGAAAACGCACGGTCAATATAATGTCGGACAATCGTAATACCGTTCTTGTCACAATATTGAGTACATTCTCTCAACTGACCCTCAATAGATTCTTCTCTCTGACCTTCGGTTGAGTATCGTGCGTAGATAACTGCTTTCAATCATCTGTCACCCCCTCAGAACTCAGAAGTTTCAGAAGAGTTGCCTTGAGTTGATGGTTTGCTCTGGAGTTGGGGTCAAAGCACATTTCAACAAACTTTTCCATTTCGGGGCTGTACTTTGTTTTGTGTTCATACAGTTTGCC
>JAZQKN010000003.1:0-19218 GCA_045542175.1 Acutalibacteraceae bacterium
GGAATCACGCCACGGAATCATTCTTGCAAAATCTCAGGAGGCAAAGGAATGTGGCGTCAAAACGGGCGAAACTCTCTGGCAGGCAAAGCTCAAATGCCCCGACCTTATAATCGTTTCACCGCATTTCGACCAATACAGCCGTTTTTCACGCTATGCACACGAAATTTATCTGCGTTACACCGACCTTGTGGAGCCTTTCGGTCTTGACGAATGCTGGCTTGACGTTACCGCCAACACAAAGTTTTTTGCCAGCGGATATGAAATTGCGGAAGAAATAAGGGAAACCGTCAAAAACGAGCTTGGGCTGACCGTTTCAATCGGAGTTTCATTCAACAAAATTTTTGCAAAGCTCGGCTCGGATATGAAAAAGCCCGACGCAACCACCTGCATCGGGTATGATGAATTCAAAGAAAAGGTGTGGCCCCTGCCCGCTTCGGATTTGCTCGGTGTGGGCCGCTCAACCGCAAACAGGCTTGAGCATTGCGGAATAATCACAATCGGCGATATTGCAAAATCAAGCCGCGAATACCTCAAACGGATTCTCGGCAAATGCGGTGAAGAGCTGTGGGGATTTGCAAACGGTCTCGACACGTCGAGGGTAAAGAATTATGAATACGTTGTGCCCGCAAAAAGCATCGGTCACGGTATCACCTGCTCTTCCGACCTTGTAAGCTCCGACGAAGTCTGGAAGGTTATGCTCGAGCTTTCACAGGACGTGAGCAAAAGACTTAAACTCGGCAAGCTTTCTGCCTGTGCAGTTCAGATAGGAATACGCGACAATCAGCTTGTTACAAGGCAGTATCAATGCCCCGTTCCGATTGCGACGCAGAGCGCAATTGAAATTGCCAGAGCAGGAATTGCCCTTTTTAATGCAAACTACCAATGGAATTACGATATAAGGTCGGTAACAATAAGAGCAATCGACCTTCAGCCCGAAGATTCACCCTGTCAGCTTGATTTATTCTGCAGCCGTGAAAAGCACGAGCGTCAGGAGAAAATAGACAACACCGTTATGGATATCAGAAAACGCTTCGGGGAAAAATCAATTTTCAACTGCTGTCTTATTGAGGAAACAAAAATCCCCCGCCATAAGCCCGACCACGTCAATCTGCCGTCGCCGATGTTTAAATAGAGGTTTTTATGAGAAGAAAAGTATATGTAGAAGTTGTTTTAAAACAGGATAAAGACGGCAACACCAGACCCTTGCATATCGTCTGGGAAGACGGTACGGTTTTTGAAATCGAGCGTCTGCTTTACCGTTGCAGGGCCGCTTCGCTGAAAGTAGGCGGTAGCGGCATACGTTATACCGTGCAGATTCACGGCAAAGAAACCTATCTTTTTGAAGAAGACGGCAGATGGTTTGTTGAAGCAAAATAATCAGAGTATGCAGTTAAGGGTAAGCATACCTATCACTCCGGGAATGCCCATAAGTGCAGACGTTAAAATGGTGTACCAGTTTACCGAAAGCGTAACGCCCGTAACAAGCCCTGCAATATTAACCGCAAACATTGCGGCAACACCCTGAAAGGCGGAAAGGATAAAACACTTTCCGCCTTTTTCGCTTTTTATCATCCAGCCCAGCACACAGACCGAGCAGATTATCGCCGCCGCAATAAAACCCGCATTCATCAGATTACCTCCCTGCCGAAAACGGAAATCTCACCGCACTGCAAGCCCTCCGTCTTTGCACGCTTGATAAGATAGCGGTAAAGTGCCTTGAGTGACTGTATTTCATATATTATCGAATCAAGCAAATCTTCATTGTTTTCAATTTCAAAACGGCTGTATGCGGCTTCAAGCTTTTGCGAGGTGTCGCGTATCTGACGCATAAGCTCGTTTTTCTCGGTAAAAGACGGCAAGGGTTTTCGTATTTTTTCAAAATAGAAAAGTTTTGCTTTGTTTGAATTTTTCTCCATATTTTTTCATCCTCCCGTAAATATTCTATAGCAATTATTGGACAAATATGATAGAATAATACAGATAATGAATTTTTTGGCTCACGGAGGTAAAAACATGAAGCTTTATCCCATAAAACTGCGTCCTTTTGTTTCCGAAACAATCTGGGGCGGCAGAAAACTTATTGAAGAATACAACGTTGAAACAGAAAAAGCAAACGCAGCCGAAGGCTGGATGCTCTCCTGCCACAGTGCAGGCTCAAGCAGTGTTGTCAACGGCGAATATGCAGGCCTTACTCTGCCTGAAGCAATTGCAAAAAATCCCGATATGTGCGGCGAAAACGCAAAGAATTTTTCAGATTTTCCCATTCTTATAAAATTCATCGATGCCCGCGACGACCTTTCCGTTCAGGTTCACCCCACAAAAGAATACTGTGAAAAAACAGGCAAAGGTCAGAGCAAAACCGAATGCTGGTATATCATTGACTGTGACGAGGATGCTCATCTTATTCTCGGCTTCAAAGATAAGATTTCTCCCGAGCAGTTCAAAGACGCTATTGAAAACAATACTCTCACTGAGTACGTTGATAAAGTCAAGGTGAAGAAGGGCGATTTCTTCTTTATCGAATCGGGCACTCTTCACGCTATCTGCAAGGGAATTCTGCTTGCAGAGGTACAGGAAAGCTCCAACACAACCTATAGAATTTACGATTATAACAGACTCGGAAATGACGGTAAGCCCCGTGAGCTTCACGTTGCCGACGGCGTTGCCGTTACAAAGCTTGAGAAATATTCTCAGCCCGATTTTTCAAATCCCGAGCTTAACAAAGACGGCAAAAACCTTCTCGCAGACTGTCCTCTTTTCAAGACCTGGAAGCTTGATATTGACGGCTGTTTCACCGACAATGCAGACGAAAAATCCTTCGTTTCTCTTCTGATTATGGACGGTGAAGGCTCAATTGAAAGCTGCGGCGAAACTCTTTCACTCAAAAAAGGCGACAGCCTGTTCATTCCCGCAAACAGCGGCGAATACAAGCTCAGCGGCAAGCTTGAAATAATTGAAACAAGAATTTAAAACCAATCTTTAAGGATAAGTTATGGCAGTTGTCAGTGTTCAGAATTTAAAAGTTGATTTCGGCGGCAAGGTGCTGTTTGAAAACGTTTCGTTTGACGTCAATTCCGGTGATTTCGTAGGACTCATCGGCGCAAACGGAACAGGTAAAACCACGCTTTTCAAAGTCATCACAGGCGAAATCGAGCCCACGGAGGGCGGTGCGTTTGTTTCAAAGCTGACCAAGGTCGGCTACCTTGAACAGCACGCCTGTCACGGCTCTGTGCGTACGGTCTATGATGAAGCGCTCAGCATCTTTGAACCGCTTATGCAGATGGAAAGCGAGCTTGAAGATATCGCGGCGGCAATCGATGCCCATATCGGAAGCCGCACCGAGCTTATTGAAAAGCAGAACGCTCTGCACGAGGAATTCCAGGCCAAGGACGGTCTGACCTTCCGCAGCAGAACAAGAGCGGCTCTTCTCGGTCTCGGTTTCAGCGAAAACGATTTTTCTCTCTCCTGCGATAAGCTCAGCGGCGGTCAGAAGTCAAAGCTGAGTATGTGTAAACTGCTTTTAAGCGGCGCTGAACTTCTTTTACTTGACGAGCCCACAAACCACCTTGATATTTCGGGTACGGAATGGCTCGAAAACTATCTTTCAACCTACAAGGGAACGGTTATCGTTATTTCTCACGACCGTTATTTCCTTGACAGGGTCACAAACAAAACCGTTGAAATTTCCAACAAAGGCTGCCACTGTGCCAAGGGAAATTACTCAACTTATTTAAAGCTCAAAGAAGAACGCATTGAAAGCGAAAGACGCCAGTATGAAAACCAGATGGCGGAAATCAAAAAGCTTGAAGGCATTATTGAGCAGCAGCGTTCGTTTGCAAGAGAGCGCAACTTCATAACCGCCGAAAGCAAGCGAAAGATGCTTGAAAAGAAAAAGGCGGAGCTTGTTATCCCCGAGCCCTCACTTGCAAAAATGAGAATGAAATTTGAACCTGAATGCGAAACGGGAAACGACGTTCTCAACGTTTCATCTCTTGCAAAAGCATTCGGCAGTAAAAGACTTTTCAGAAACGCGGATATGGAAGTTTACAAAAACGACCGCGTGTTCATTCTCGGCACAAACGGTTGCGGCAAAACAACTCTTCTGCGCATTCTGACCCGTCAGCAGTCAGCCGACGAAGGCTCTTTCACCTTCGGTGCAAACGTTAAGGTCGGATATTTCGACCAGAGCCTTGAAAGTCTGCGCGGCGGTAAAACCGTTATTGACGAAATCTGGGATGAGCACAGACTTTTCACCGAAACAAAGGTCAGAAGCTATCTTGCCCTTTTCCTTTTCAGAGGCGATGACGTTTTCAAGAACGTTGATAACCTCAGCGGCGGTGAAAAAGCTAAACTCTGTCTGCTGAAGCTTATGCTTTCGGGCGCAAACGTTCTGCTTCTTGACGAGCCTACAAACCACCTTGATATTCCCTCAAGAGAAGTGCTTGAAGCCGCTCTTGAAGATTTTGACGGCACGATTATCGCCGTTTCGCACGACAGATATTTTATCAACAAGCTTTCAACAAAAATTTACCGTATGAATCCCGAAGGCTTCGAAAAATTCGACGGCGACTACAACGATTACGCTCAGATTGCTCTTAATCAGGCAAAGGAAAAGCCCAAAACCGCGGAAGTCAAGGTCAACACCTACAAGCTCCGCAAGGAGCGTGAAAGTGAAATCAACCGTCTTAAAGGCAAAATCAAACGCGGTGAAGCCGAAATTGACCGCCTTGACGGAGAAATCGCCGCTCTTAACGAAGAGCTTTCAACCCCCGAAGCTTCTGCAGATTACGAAAGAATTTTCGAACTCTCATCAAAAATAGAAAAGCTTACCGAAGAACAGCTTGCTCTTATGGATGAATGGGAGCAATGGAATACAAGACTCACCGAGCTTACCGAACAGGAGATATAGTATGACACACGAACAGATTTTCAAGAACGCAAAATGGATTGAATGCACAGGCAGTGACGCTCCTGTATTTTTCAGAAAGATAAATGCCGTTGCGGGCGAAAAAGCTGAAATCACAATCTGCGGTCTCGGTTTTTTCAAGCTTTATATCAACGGCAAAAAAGTAAGCGACGATTTGCTTGTACCCAACGCAACCTGTTACAATTACCGTGACCTTTCTCTGCTCACCTTCCCGCTCGAAGACGAAATGTCATTCAGAATTTACGCTATGAAATATGATATTTCCGATTATCTCAAGGACGGAGAAAACACTCTCTGCGTTATTGTCGGCAACGGCTATTACAATCAGCTTGACCGTCACGCCGAAGGCGTAGTAGCCTTCGGCACACCAAAGCTTTGCTATATTATCGAAAAAACAAGCGGAAACGTTATTTCCGATGAAAACACCCTTTCTCACAAGGGATTTGTAACCTATAACAATCTTTATTACGGCGAAAAACACGATTATAATCTTATGCCCGAAGAAGGCGATTTTTCAGAAAGTTCGGTTATCCCCGCCCCCGAAAGCGAATTTATCATTCAGTTTTCACCCGCCGATAAAGCTGTAAGAACGCTTAAACCTGTTCTGCTTAAAGATGAAGGCGAAACAAAACTCTATGACGTTGGCGAAAACACTGTAGGCTATGCCGTTTTCAAATGCGCAGAAAATGGCAAAAAAATCAAAGTCAATTATGCCGAAGAAATCTATGACGAAAGACCCTATCACGGCATGAAATTTGAAGAAGGCTATCAGGAAGATACGTTTATCACCGACGGCACAGACCGTGAATATATCCCCCATTTCACCTGGCACGGTTTCAGATATTTCAGAGTCAATGCAGAAGTTGAGCCTGTCAGAGTTGACATTGTTCACTCCGACTGCCCCGTAACCTCTTCATTTGAAAGCGACAATAAAAACCTCAACTGGCTTTATGAAGCGTACATCAGAACTCAGCTTGCAAATATGCACAGCGGTGTGCCCTCCGACTGCCCTCACAGAGAGCGACTCGGCTACACGGGCGACGGTCAGCTTTGTGCCGAAACCGCTATGATGCTGCTTGACAGCCGCGAATTCTATCGCAAATGGCTCTATGATATTTCTGACTGTCAGTGCAAAAAGAGCGGCCACGTTCAGCACACTGCCCCTCTTATGGGCGGCGGAGGCGGCCCTTCAGGCTGGGGTGGTGCCATTGTTGAAGTGCCGATGAAATTCTATAAAACCTACGCCGAAAAGGAACTTCTCGACGAATTCTTCCCGAAGATGCTGCACTATCTTGATTATCTTGAAAGCCGCAGTGAAAACGGTCTTGTCTGCCGCGAAGAAAAAGACGGCTGGTGCCTTGGCGACTGGCTGCCCCCCGATTCACTCAAAATCCCCGAATCTTTCGTGAACACCTGTCTTTACGTCAGATTTATGTATCAGGTTATCGAAGCGGGCAAAATCCTCGGCAGAGAATCCGAAACCGCTCACCTGCCTGAAAGAATTGAGCGCGTAAAGAACGCAATCAACGTTGCCTATTACAGCCCCGCAATGCATCAGTATATCGGCGACGTTCAAGGTGCTTCAAGCCTAGCGCTTGAAATAGGTCTCGGCGATGAACAGACAAAGAAAAACATTTATAATAAATACAAAGAGCTCGGAATGTATGATACAGGCATCATCGCTACCGACGTTCTGACAAAGAATCTCTTTGAATTCGGTCAGCCGCAGATTGCTTTTGATTTACTCGCAAGCGACAAGGAAGTTTCGTTTGCTTATATGGCAAGAAACGGCGCAACAACCCTCTGGGAAAACTGGTCGGGCAGAGATTCGCGCAATCACCCGATGTTCGGTGCAGTAACAAAATATATTTTTATGTATCTTCTCGGCATCCGTCAGCCCGAAAATTCGGCAGGCTATGAAAAAGTTATCATCAATCCCGCTTTTGTTGACGGTATGAACAAAGCCAAGGGCCATATCACCACTCCCAAGGGCGTTGTTTCGGTTGAATACGTCAAAGAAAACGGCAAGGTTAACCTTAAAGTGTGTGCCGATGAGGCTATTGAAGCAGTTTTTGAATACGGCGATATTTCAAAGTCTTTCAGCGGCTGTGCTGAATTCACATTCCAGATTTAACGGAGGTTTGCAATGGTAAGCATTAAACCTTATAATCCGAAATATTATAAAGATTTACAGCAGGTCTGCATAAACACAGGCCCTCTTGAAGCAGCAACCGACCCCGTTGTGCGCGATACAATCCTCACAACCTACTGCAATTATTACTGCGAGGTTGAGGGCGAAAACAGTTTTGCGCTTGTTGATGAAAACGACAACGCACAGGGCTATATTTTCTCTGCTCCTGATGTAAAAAAATATCTTAAAGCGTTCAGACCTTATCTTAAACAGCTTCGCAAAATCAATCCCTCCTGCCTTAAAGAGGTTATCGGCGAGCATATCGCTTACAGCATCTGCTCAATCAAATACCCCGCTCACCTTCACATCGACATAAATGAAGGCTTCAGAGGTAACGGCAACGGCTCAAGAATGATGGATACTCTGCTTGCAAGCCTCAGAGAGAAAAAGGTAAAAGGCGTTATGCTTATCGTCGGCAGTGATAACGCAAGAGGAATAAATTTCTATAAAAAACACGGTTTCAAACCGCTTATGAGCGTTGGCGGCGGAACGGTAATGGCAAAGGAGCTTTGATATGCGTTACGGAGTTATCGGCACAGGCTGGATTGCCAAATCATTCATTGACGGTGCAAGAATGATGACGAATGCGGAGTTTGCCGCCGTATATTCACGCACCGAAGAAAGCGGAAATAAATTTGCAAAAGAAAATAACATTCCGCTCGTTTATACAGATATCAGCGAATTTGCAAACGGCGATTTTGATGCCGTTTATATAGCAAGTCCCAACCGCTGTCACTATGAGCAGTCAAAGCTTATGCTTCAGAGCGGTAAGCACGTTATCTGCGAAAAGCCGATAACCGTTGAGCCCGAAGAGCTTGAAGAATTGCAGTCACTTGCCGATGAAAAAGGGCTCATCTACGTTGAAGCAATAATGTATATGTTCAACCCCGCCCGTGATTTGCTGAAAGAAGCAATCGGCAAAATCGGCAAAATCACAAGCGTCCATTTTGATTTTTCGCAGTATTCCTCAAAGCACCCCGCATATAAACGCGGAGAGCTTCCCAACATCTTCAATCCCGCCCTTGCAACGGGCTGTCTTATGGATTTGGGCATATACTGTGTGTATCCGGCACTTGATTTATTCGGTATGCCCGAAAAAATAACCGCCGTTGCCCACTTTATGGAAAGCGGAGCAGACGGCAGCGGAACTGCAGTTTTGCACTATCCCGACAAGCTCATTACCTTTACATACAGCAAGATCGGACAGGATAAATGCGGCTCACAGATAATGGGTGAAGACGGAACGGTAAAAATCGAGTCAATATCGAAGCTTACAAATATGTTTTTAAGCACCAAAACCGTTGATACACAAGAGATTATCGGTGATGTTATCAAAGAAAAGCTTATGGGGTATGAAGCAGTCGGTTTTGAGCGTTTTATAGCCGATCCGAGCGACTCTTACTATCAAGTGACAAGGTTAAGAGCTTTACAGACATCGCAGATTATGAAGCAGATCAGAGACATTTGCGGAATTAAATTTGAATAATAATTTCCAAAGGATTGGAATCACGGAGATGAAGAAACCGTTTTCTTTCGACGTCAGGCGTATAAAAATACGTCAAGTCGAAAAAAACGGTTAAAAAGAAACACATCAAAATATTATACTCAATATTATCAAAAATTAAAAGCGACTTGCAACGAAAAAACAATGCAAGCCGCTTATTTTTTATTTAGTTTCTTTTGGTCTTCGCTTCGTGAGGCAATCCTTATTTAAGAAGCGAAGTGCCGCTCATCTGTGCAGGCTGTTCAAGACCCATAATCTGAAGCATTGTGGGTGCAATATCACAAAGCTTGCCGCCCTCTTTAAGCTCACAGGGATAGCCCATAACGATGAAGGGTACGGGATTTGTTGTGTGAGCGGTGAAGGGTGAGCCGTCGGGCTCAAACATCTTATCAGCATTACCGTGGTCGGCAGTGATAAGCATTACGCCGCCCTTTGCCATAACTGCTTCTGCAACCTTGCCAACACAGGTATCAACAGCTTCAACAGCCTTAACCGCAGCTTCAAACACGCCTGTGTGACCAACCATATCGCAGTTTGCAAAGTTGAGCACAATTGCATCGTACTTATCGGTTGCAATAGCTTCAAGAAGCTTATCGGTTACTTCATAGGCACTCATTTCAGGCTGAAGGTCATAAGTTGCAACTGCGGGTGACTTAACAAGAATTCTGTCTTCACCCTCATACTGCTTTTCAACGCCGCCGTTGAAGAAGAAGGTTACGTGAGCATACTTTTCGGTTTCAGCAATTCTGAGCTGAGTCATACCCTTTTCTGAAAGGTATTCGCCGAATGTTTTATCAAGACCTTCGGGTTTGAAAGCAACGTTAACGTTGGGCATTGTTGCGTCATACTGAGTCATACAAACGTAGAAAAGATTCTTGATCTGTTCACGCTCAAAGCCGCTGAATTCACCGTCAACAAATGCACGGGTGATTTCTCTTGCTCTGTCGGGACGGAAGTTAAAGAAAATAACCGAATCGTTATCCGAAACAGGCTGTGCTTTCTTTGAAACGGCAGGAAGAATAAACTCGTCGGTAACTTCCTTTGCATATGATTCTTCAATCATCTGACAGCCGCATTCAAACTCAACGCCCTCACACTTGGTGATTGCGTTATAAGCCTTAACAACTCTTTCCCAGCGGTTATCTCTGTCCATTGCGTAGTATCTGCCCATAATTGTTGCAATTTCGCCTACGCCGATTTCTGCACATTTCTTGTAAAGGTCAGCAACGAAATCCTTGCCTGATGAAGGAGGAACGTCTCTGCCGTCCATAAAGCAATGAACGAAAACCTTTTCAAGACCGCTGCGCTTTGCAAGCTCAAGAAGTCCGTAAAGGTGAGTGTTGTGGCTGTGAACACCGCCGTCTGAAAGAAGGCCCATAAGGTGAAGTGCCGAGCCGTTCTTTTTGCAGTTTTCAATTGCTCCGATAAGAGCTTCGTTTTCAAAGAAATCACCGTCAATAATTGACTTTGTGATTCTTGTAAGCTCCTGATAAACAACTCTGCCTGCACCGATGTTGGTGTGACCAACTTCGCTGTTACCCATCTGACCGTCGGGAAGACCAACGTCCATGCCTGAAGCACCGATATAAGTCATGGGGTTTTCTTTCATAATCTTATCAAGGTTGGGAGTTCTGGCTGAAACAATTGCGTTACCGTAATCGCTGTCATTCTTGCCGAAACCGTCCATGATGCAAAGAAGTACGGGTTTTTTGCTCATAACTTAATTTATCCTTTCATAAAGATAGGGGTCGAAGCCGACCCCTACGCGAAATTTTATTTTGAAGCTGCTTCAACGATAGCTGCGAACTTTGATGCAACAAGTGATGCGCCGCCGATAAGACCGCCGTCAACGTCATACTGTGCAAGAAGGTCTGCTGCGTTACCATCGTTCATTGAGCCGCCGTACTGAATAACGAACTTGTCAGCAGCATCCTTGCTGTAAAGCTCTGCGATAAGAGCACGGATAACTGCGCAAACTTCGTTAGCCTGTTCGGGAGTTGCTGTAAGGCCTGTACCGATAGCCCAAACGGGTTCGTAAGCGATGATGATGTTTGCAAGTTCAGCTTCTGAAACACCTGAAAGA
The DNA here is from genome assembly GCA_045542175.1 of Acutalibacteraceae bacterium. Classification (GTDB taxonomy): domain Bacteria; phylum Bacillota; class Clostridia; order Oscillospirales; family Acutalibacteraceae; genus CAG-177. The sequence continues at coordinate 10,706 of JAZQKN010000003.1, forward strand.
GCAACCTTTGTCTGCTTTCTTACAACTTCAGCAGTGATGCCGAGCTGTCTTTCTTCAAGAACTTCACCAACGCAAAGGATTACTTTGAGACCTGCGTTAAGAGCAGCTCTTGTGCGGTCACGTACGGTTTCATCTGTTTCACCGAAATACTGTCTTCTTTCTGAGTGACCGATGATAACGTAGGGAACACCTGCTGCCTTGAGCATTTCAGCTGAAACTTCGCCTGTGAAAGCACCGCTGGTTGCCCAGTGGCAGTTTTCAGCACCGATTTTGATGTTTGAGCCTTCAGCAGCTTCCATAGCAGCATAAAGGTCGATATAGGGAGCGCAGATAACAACGTCACAGTCAGCGTTTGCAACGAGGGGCTTCATTTCTTCAATGATAGCCTTTGTTTCTGCGGGAGTTTTATTCATTTTCCAGTTGCCTGCGATAACAGGTCTGCGAAGTGATTTATCCATTGTATTTTACCTTCCGTTTATTTATTTAGTTAATAATCGCAATTTTATACGCGAGCGAATGAGAGAGTCAAAGGCCGCAAAAATTATTTATCGTTTACTGCTTCGATGCCGGGAAGAGCCTTACCCTCAAGGAATTCAAGTGAAGCGCCGCCGCCTGTTGAGATGTGAGTCATCTTGTCGCCGAAGCCGAGAGTGTTAACTGCTGCTGCTGAGTCGCCGCCGCCGATGATTGTAACTGCGTCTGTTTCAGCAAGAGCCTTTGCAACTGCGATTGTGCCTGCTGCAAGAGTGGGATTTTCGAAAACACCCATAGGACCGTTCCATACAACTGTCTTTGCGCTCTTAACTGCGTCTGCATAGAGTTCAGCAGTCTTGGGACCGATGTCAAGACCTTCTTTGTCTGCGGGGATAGCGTCTGCTGCATAAACTTCTGTTTCGATTTCAGCATCGATGGGGTTGGGGAAACCTGCTGCTGTTACAACGTCGATGGGAAGAAGGATCTTAACGCCCTTTTCTTCTGCCTTTGCAAGCATATCCTTGCAGTAATCAATCTTGCTTTCGTCAAGGAGTGACTTACCTACGCCGTAGCCCTGAGCTGCGAGGAATGTGTAAGCCATACCGCCGCCGATGATAAGTGTATCAGCCTTGTTGAGAAGGTTTTCGATAACGTTGAGCTTATCTGCAACCTTTGCACCGCCGAGAATTGTAACGAAGGGTCTTTCGGGATCTTCAACTGCGTTGCCGAGGTACTTGAGTTCTTTACCCATAAGGTAACCAACTGCTGCTTCTTCAACAAAAGCAGTTACGCCAACTGTTGAGCAGTGAGCTCTGTGAGCTGCACCGAAAGCATCGTTAACGTACATTTCGCAGATGCTTGCAAGGTCTTTTGAGAATGCTTCGCCGTTCTTTGTTTCTTCAGCGCGGAAACGTGTGTTTTCAAGAAGAACAACGTCGCCGTCGTTCATAGCTGCAACTGCTGCCTTTGCGTTTTCGCCAACAACTGTATCGTCAGCTGCAAAAACAACTTCCTTGCCGAGCTTTTCGCTGAGTCTTACTGCAACGGGAGCAAGTGAGAATTTTGCTTCGGGGCCGTTCTTGGGCTTGCCGAGGTGTGAGCAAAGAATAACCTTTGCGCCGTCATTGATAAGTTTCTGTATTGTGGGAAGAGCAGCGTTGATTCTGTTTTCGTCTGTGATAACGCCTTCCTTGAGGGGAACGTTGAAATCGCAACGAACGAGAACCTTTTTGCCTTTTGCGTTAATGTCATCAACTGTTTTCTTGTTAAGTAAGCTCATTTTTAATTCGTCCTTTCAGATTTATAATTTGTGGAACATACTTTACCAATTATATATTTTATATTATTATGTCAATATTTTCAAGTGTTATTTATCGGCATTTCGCCGAATATAAAAGACTTTTTCAGCCGCTTATTGTTGATATGCAAATCTGATATAAATGAATTGACTGTTCCATATAATTTTGATATAATATTATACCGTAAAATTAATTTTACGGGGAGAGATTTTTATGGTGATAAGCAAAATCGTTTCTGTTTTTCTTTCGGTGATTATGCTTCCGCTTTCTGTGCTGACATACGGAATTGACCTTTTCGGTGCCGGCGGTCACAGCGAAGAAGCAAAAACTAACGTTGCGGGAATCGGTGCATATTTCCGCTCACAGGGAATTGCAACCGACGGAGAAACTTTTTATTTTTCATCCAAAACAACAATAATCCGTACCGAAGACGATTACAAAACTCCCGTTAATGCAAACTATTCGGCAATACCCGATGAGCTTAAAGACGATTACGGCATTGCCCATATCGGCGGAATGAGTTACTATAACGGACGTATCTATGCAGGCCTTGAAGACAGCAAGGTATGGGATTACCCCATAATCGGTGTTTACGATGCCGAAACGCTGGAGCTTGTTGACTATTACATACTTGACAGTGAGAAAATCACAAGAGGTCTGCCGTGGGTATGCGTTGACCCCGACAGCGGTTATCTTTACTGCACAGACCATTCAAAGCAGCCCACAAAGCTGATTGTTTTTGACACTGCAAACGAAATGAGCCTTGTCAAAGAAATTCCGCTTTCTTTCAGCGTGCCGTCAATTCAGGGTGCGGAAATCTATAACGGCACTCTCTATGCCGCCACAAACGACGAAACACAGGCAATTTATAAGATTGACGTTTCTACGGGTGAAGCCGTAAAATATATTGACCGTAACCTTATCGGTTTCAGCGAAGGCGAAGGCCTTACCGTTACCGTAAAAGACGGAAAACCGTATCTTATCACCATTGATCTTGGCGCAATTTTTGTTAACACATTTGTCAGAGAATACGCCATTGTATAAAAACTGCTTTTATTCCGAGGTGCGTTATGTACAGTTGGACAGCAAAATGGATAGGTGCCGATATGACGGTTAATGACCGTTTTGCACCGATTTTCAAAAAAGAATTCCGCGTCGGAAAAGAAATAAAAAAAGCTGAAATCGGTATATGCGGTCTTGGTCTGTTCGAACTTAAAATCAACGGCAGATTGCCCGATGACAGTGTTCTTAACCCTGCCCATACGCAATACAGCCAAACCGTGCTTTACCGAATTTTTGACATTACGGATTTAATTCACAGTAACAATACCGTAACGGTTGAACTCGGCAACAGCTTTTTCAACGAAGAAACCAACGTCTGGAACTGGGAAATCGCTCCGTGGCGCTCTGCCCCGAAGCTTATTGCACAGATTGACATCGAATATTCCGACGGCAAAACCGAAAGAATTGAAACAGACGAATCGTGGCTTGTCACCCTTGACGGTCCCACCGTTGCGAACAGTATTTATCTGGGAGAAACCTATGATTCACGCCGCACGGAATTCGTCTGGAAAAATGCAGTTGAAGCAACACCGCCCACGGGTGTACTCAAGCTTCAGGATATGCCGCAGATAAGACGCATTGCGGAATTTACCCCCGCAGAAATTACCCGTCACAAATGCGGAAGCTACATAATCAAGGCTCCCGAAATGATGACGGGCTGGGCAAAAATCAGAATAGACGCCCCGAAAGACACTCAGATAAAAATAACCTACGGCGAAAGTCTGGCACCCGACGGTCACGTTCCGAAGATAGGCAAAGGCAAAGGCCGCGACGGCAACTGGTGGCCTCACGGATATATTCAGCACGATTGTTTTATAAGCAACGGAGAACCTTTTGAATTTGAGCCGAAATTCAGCTACAAAGGCTTCAAATATATCGAAATTGAAAATCTTGATAATCTTGAAATATCGGATATTACACTATATAAAATCGCAAACGACGTTGACATAATAGGTAATTTTGAGTGCTCCGACGGTACACTCAACCGTATGCACAGAATTATGGTCAGCACTCTTCTCAACAACTTTCAGGGCAAGCCTACCGATACTCCCGTTTGGGAAAAGAACGGCTGGCTCGGTGACGCAAACTGTGCTCTGCCCATAATGATGTATAACTTCGATATGAGCAAATACCTTGCAAATTTTGTTGACATTATGAACGACTGCTTCAACGAATACGGAATCGTTCCCGTTCTTGTTCCGTCGGTAAACAAACGCATTGAAAACTCCCCCGTCTGGAACACGATTTACGTTTTCGGTGCGGAGGCTCTTATCGATTATTGCGACAGAAAAGATTTTGTAAGAAATCTCTACCCCAACCTCAGACTCTATGCACAGAAAAATATCGAACAGCTCCGTGAACTCGGTTGGACCTGGGGCACAAGAGGGCTTTCAGACTGGGTTGCTCCCTCGGGTCTTGAAGAAGTTTTCAACGACTCCTCCGAAGGGGCGGAAATCTGCGGAACGGTATTCGTTTACGCAATGCTCAAATCGATTGCCCGCATTTGCGAAAAACTGGGTATAAACAAAGATATTAAAGAATACGAAGATGCTGCAGAAGAAATTCTCAAAACATTCAACAAAAAATTCTATAACGAAGAAAAAGGTATTTACGAAACAACGTTCTGGCACGAAATCGGCAACAGAACAAAATACAGACAGACCTCAAATCTTCTGCCTCTTTATTTCGGAATGGTACCCCAAGATAATCGGAAAACAGTCATCAAAAACCTTGCTTCGGATTTCCTGAACCGTGATTTTCATCTTGATACCGGATGTACGGGTACCCGATTTGTTCTTCCCGTTCTTTTCGACAGCGGAAATACCGATATTGCAATGAAAGTTCTTCTCCAGAAAACCTATCCCGGATGGGGCTATTGGCTCGAAAACGGCACAGATTCCGCCTGGGAAAGCTGGGAAAAGACAACCCGCTCAAAAAACCACTATTTCCTTGCGACCTACGACGAAGCTTTCTTCACTCACCTTGCAGGATTCAGAAACGTGCTGAACGGTTGGAAAAATTTCACCGTTGCGCCCGTACTTGATTGCGGACTTGATTTTGTCAACGCTTCGGTAAACACTCCTCTGGGCAAAGCCGTATGCCGTTGGGAAAAGAGGGAATACGGTTATTCCGTTTCAATCACTGTTCCCGAAGGTGCACAAGCAACCATTCAACTTGCGGGTAAAATCAACACCGTTCAACTCGGCGGAACTACAGAATATACTGTAAATAACTAATGAATTGGGAGAGAATAAAATGAAAAACCAGAAAATGATAATTGTTGCCGCTTGCCTTTCGGTTGCAATTGTTCTTGTTGCGTGCATATTCGCAATAAGCTATTTCGGAAAGAGCGACAACCCCGTACCCGAAGCGGGCGAAGTCAGCACGGCAACAGAATTCCGTGACATCGTCACAACCGCACCCTTCGTACCGCAGACAAATCCTTACTTAACGAATCCGTCCGAAACTGCGGGCACTTCCGAATACACAAGTGAGCCTGCAAGCGACACAACACAGGCAACAAAACCCTCTTCAAACGTTGCTTTTTCACAGGTATTCACACTTCCCCCCGCTCCGATTTACTATCCCCCCGACGTTGATATCAATTTTGATACAGCGGCTCTCGCTTCATACAAATTCGACCCCGACGGAAACTTCTATTACACCGATGACAAGGACTGCTGGCAGAAAAACTTCGGCTTTAACGAAGGTTATGACAGTATGGCTCCCCTCGGAATGATGAACTACGATACCGTCAGAACAAAGTTTATTTATGACGGTCAGGAATGGCTTATCCAGCTCTGGAAGGGTCAGTACGGCTATTCTTTTGTCGGCGGTGAGGTAGGCGTTTATACAAGACCCGTCGGCTCAAGCGGAACGCATTATAACTGCGCATCCGAAAAAGACTGGCTCAATATGGAAATGGCTTTTATGTGGGACGAAAACAAAGACGGCAACTACAGAGCCGTTTTCAACCGTGACTACACCAAATACTGGTGGTGCACAGGCTTTGTTGTCGGCTTTGAAACGGGCAACGACCGTTCGCAGTTCCGCCTTGTTCATCACATAACGTTCAAAGACGAAGCAATGGCAAACGCTTTCTGTGAAGCCTTTGAAGCCAACGGTTTCAGAAGAGTTAATAAGCTTAACAAAAATGAAATCGACACCTTTGTTCAGGTCGGTCCCGACGTTGCTTTCGTATGGCAGGATATAGCTCATAACTAAACGAAAACTCCGTAGCATCAGGCTACGGAGTTCTTTTATTTTTTTGCTATTCTTTCAAGTTCCTGCGTTACCGTTCCCTTTTTAAAGAAACGTTCGTCAATAATTTCAATGCCCATTTCACTCGCTCGTTCATAAACAGGCAAATCTTTTGCAACACGCTTTGTTGTTGCAAGCACCGCACAGGCAAGACCTCCGCCGAATTTTTCTTTTATTGTGTAAAGCTCGTTCAGGTCTTCATTTGCGGGAAGTCTTGTCTTACAGGAAACAAACACCGGCTTTACTCCCCTTGTAAGTATGACGTCAACTTCGTTTCGCGGTACGTTTTCGGAAAGCAGACTGCTTAGCGGCATATCTCTTTCGGGTATATCCCAGACAAACTTAACACCAGTCTGCACGTCACAAAATTCAGACGAGCTTTTACCCGCAAGATAAACACTCAGTTCAAGCCATATTCCCTCATTCACAAGAAGGCTCGCAATATCACGGCTGAAATACTCAAACCTCACGCGGTTTTTATCAATCACAAGCGATTTTACCGCACCCGATTTCTCAAGATCACGCATTATTTCATCGTTGATACTGAAAGTGCGTCCATCATAGCTTACGCTCATCGGAGCATCTATTTCAAGACAATCTCCGACTCTTCCGCCCTCTTTTTTGGATACCTGCTGAAGGTATTTGACAAACTTCGTCCATACTTCCGAATATTCAAAAAACACGTCGATAAGACGGCGCACAATTACTTTTTCTTCCTGCGAAAAATCTATATTACGTGCCGTTTCGTAAACCGTGCCGCCCGCAATCGTTATAAAAGCTTTGCAGGGAATTTCAACGTCAACCTCAACCTTTTTTTCGCTCGAAAGAAACTGATACGAATTGGTTTTAAGGTCATAGTAAATAACCTCCGTACCTTCGCTCATAAGACTTCCCGCGGCAACAAGAGCAAGGTCTCTGCCGCCAGTAACGTCAACGATGCATTCGTTACCCTTTGCAGTTTCTTTTTCAACAAGATTTTTTACGGTTCTTCTTACGTCGTAAAAATCCTCGGACTTTGCATAGGCTCTTTCAAAACGGCAGCCGAGCTTCATAATGCGTGCATATTCCTCTGTTGCGGCAACGTTTTCACGTCTGTTTGCTTCGCCGTCACCGACAAAAATTACCTTTTCAGGCTCAAAAACCGTTGCGGCAAGGTAATTGTATATAGGATCTTGATCAAAAAGCTCAATCAGCGTTTTCGTAATTATCACCTCTGTTGCGTGATTTCCCGTTACTTATTTTACTATATTATTATGCTCATTTCAACCTCTTGAAAAAAGACTTTGAAAGTGTTATATTGTTTCCGAGGTGTTACAATGAATAATTTTGATTTTATAAAAAACGAAAAGCTTGCGAATCAGATTAAATTTGCAATTGAAATAGACAAAATGAAGCGTATTCTCAGAATGAATCTTCATTCCGACGGCTCGGCAAGAGAAAATGACGCGGAGCATTCGTGGCATCTTGCGATAATGGCGGTTTTGCTTGAAGAATACAGCAAGGATAAGGTTGATATTGAAAAGGTTATAAAAATTGCACTTGTTCACGACCTTGTTGAGGTTTATGCGGGCGACACCTTCGCCTATGACTCAAAGGGTTATGAAGATAAAGAGCAACGCGAAAAAGACGCGGCAACAAAGCTTTTCGGAATTCTTGACCCCGTACAGTGCGCTCAATTCAGAGCATTATGGGATGAATTCGAAGCAAAAGAAACTTCCGAATCACGCTACGCAAACGCAATTGACCGCATTCAGCCTCTGATTCTCAACTATCTTACCGACGGTCACACCTGGAAGCTCGGCGACGTTCATTCAACGCAGATTTTAAAGCGAATGGATATTATACGCACAACCTGTCCCGAGCTCTGGCCAATAGTTGAGGGCATAATCGAAACATCGATAAACGCAGGCATACTGAAACCGTAAAAAAATCCCCACCTTCATAGCCGAGTGTTCGTAAGGACACTCGGCAGTTTTATTCGCTTAAGGCGAGTGATATTGCTACGCAGTTTTACTGTGCTTTGCACAGTGTTATTGTCCTTCGGACAGATTTAGCGAATAAAATAACACTGAAGCCTCAAGGCTTCAATATCACTTTTGATTTATCAAAAATATAACTGCAAATGTTAATTTGCAATATCACTTATGCATACCGAAAAAGAATGTTTTCAGATTGCCATAATTGCTTTAAAGTATATAACCCACTATGACACTTTCAAGCTGAAAGTGTCTGTTTTTTTGTAAAAAAATTGGGAAGTACTTTTTGAAGCACTTCCCGATAGTATTCTTTTTCTGTCCTTAGCAACCCCGCTCCATTTCCACGCGTAGTTTCATTTTCAGTTAAAACTTATTCTGTTAAACAGTTTATCTACTTCTTTTTCAAGTGACCCGCGCTCTTGCGGTGTAATCTCAACAGTAC
>JAZQKN010000004.1:0-2997 GCA_045542175.1 Acutalibacteraceae bacterium
TACGGTTTCTTTTCGGCGTTCTATAAAATTCTTGAACAATACAAAACGCAAGGAGGTAATTAACCTTGTCAACATTACTTGAACAGAAATGTCCGTGCTGCGGCGGTGCGGTTGAATTCAACGTCGGTGCACAGCGACTTAAATGTCCTTATTGTGATGCGGAATTTGATATTCCCGCAATGCAGCAGGCAGAAGAATTTGCGGCAAATACTGTTGAACAGATTAACTGGAATTCGCAGGGCAGTCAGTGGGGTGCAGGCGAAACGGACGGTATGAGTGTTTATGCCTGTAATTCCTGCGGCGGCGAAATCGTTGCCGACCAGACAACGGGCGCAACAAGCTGTCCCTATTGCGGCAATCAGGTTGTTATGAAGGGTCAGTTCTCGGGTGCACTCCGTCCCGACCTCGTAATTCCCTTCAAGCTCGATAAAAAAGCCGCAAAGGAAGCTCTCAAAAAGCACTTCAAGGGCAAAAAATTTGTTCCCAAGGCATTTTTAGCCGAAAACAAGCTTGATGAAATCAAGGGTGTTTATGTTCCCCATTGGCTTTTCAGCTGTGATGCGGTTATAAATGCAACATATCAGGCTGAAAAATACAGACATTGGTCTGACAGTAAAAATAACTATACCGAAACCACCGCTTTCAATATTTACAGAAGCGGATCGATCGGTTTTGATAACGTTCCCGTTGACGGCTCAACCAAAATGCCCGATGACCTTATGGAATCAATCGAGCCCTTCAATCTCAACGAAGCCGTACCTTTCAACACGGCGTATCTTGCAGGCTACCTTGCAGATAAATATGACGTTGACGTAAACCAGAGTATGGGCAGAGCAAACGAGAGAATTCAGGCAAGCGCTCTCAATGCATTTGAAGATACCGTTGACGGTTACGATTCCGTAAGTCCGATTCAGGCGGCAATGCAGGTTGCAAACGGCTCATATAAGTATGCTCTTTATCCCGTGTGGATTCTCAATGTAAAGTGGAAGGGTCAGAATCACACCTTCGCAATGAACGGTCAAACGGGTAAATTCGTCGGCAATATCCCCACGGAAGAAAAGAAAGCCAAGCTCATCGGCGGTCTCGGCGGTGCGGCTGTGGGCGCTCTTATCTACATAATTATCAACATTATTTCATCACTTTAAGGAGGTGCGGAAGAAATGACTAAAAAGATTTTTGCAATTCTCATTGCGGCTACGGTCTGCCTTTCAATGGCGCTTTCCGCATCGGCTTATACAAGCCAGTATGTTTATGACCCCGATTATCATCTTTCGGACAGCGAACTCCAAGAACTCAACAACTATGCTGCGAGCATAGAAAACGAAAGCGGTTATGCCGTTATCTTCTGCATTATCAGCGATAACTTCGGCGAAACAAATGCCGCATACGCAAGGGAAGCATACGATGCATATACAGATGCGGAAAATGCAATCGTTTATGTTCATAACACCGAAGAAAAGGTTTATGACTATTACATCGAAGGCGATGAAAAGAATGTTTTCAACGATAATATTCTTAATGCTATGAAAACTGCCTACGATTCAAATGAAAGTTATTACGGCGGTCTGATGAGCTTCTATGCAACAGCTGAAACAGCTCTCGAAAACGCTGCATATGCTGAACCTTCCGAAGGTGATAAAGAGTCTGTTACAGAATCAAATTCATATGTAACAATTATTGAAAAGGTTGAAAGAACACTTCCTCTTGTTACCGACGATGCAGACATCATTCCCGATGACGTTGAAGCGGAGCTTCTTGCAAGATGCGAAAAAATTGCAGAAGAATATGAAATGGAAGTTGCAATCCACACAACTTACGATTTCGGCGGACTTATAGCTGAGGCTTATGCCGATGATTATTATGATTTCAACGGCTACGGCTACGGCGAAAACGATGATGGTATGCTTGTTGTTTATAAACCCGGCGAAGAAGGCGAAAGAGAAATCTATATCACAACCCACGGTAATGGCTCAGGTGTTTTCTTTGAGGGAATCAGAGACGGCATTATTGCCGATATGAAGGATTATCTTATTGCCGAAGACTACGAAAAGGCATTCAACACATACCTTGACAGAGCGGAAGAACAGCTCAAGCCCGGCACTCCCGTTATCTGGCTCTTTGTTCTTGCACTTGTCGGTGCAGTTGTCGGTCTGCTTATCACAGGCTCAATGACTTCAAAGAACAAGAGCGTTGTTGCTCAGAATCACGCAAAGGTTTATACCCGTCAGGGCAGTATGGTTGTTACGGGCGCTCAGGATGTATATGCATATTCGTTCGTTGACACAAAGCCCAAGCAGACAAGCGACAGCAGCGACGATGACTCAACGCACACAAGCTCATCGGGCAGAACCCATAACGGTTCAGGTGCTAAATTCTAAGGAGTGATTATATATGGCACTTTTTGATATGTTTAAAAGCAAAGCGGAAAACGCTATTAAAAAGAGTGTGAACTCCGCCGTAACACAGGGTATCAACAAAGCTACGTCAGCAGTCGGCAATTTCGGAAACAAGAAAGAAAAGATTGTTTTCAGAAATCTGCCTTCAAGTTTTGAAGAGTTTACTTCTCTGCCTCAGGCAGCTTTATCAACTCCGTTTGACACAGCCGCAATGACAGTTCTTGCCTTCTGCTATTATCCGCAGAACAAAGACCTTGCTTTGCAGATGGTTAATTACCTCAGAGGTCCCAGACCTCTGAGTGGGGGAGATATATCCTTTATTGCGGACAGATTCCGTGACAGCGATTACGTTCCCCGTTCCTATTTTGAAGGCTCAACTCCTGCAAACGATTATACTCCTGCAGAGCCCTATACAATAATCGTCAGCGAAAGTCCCTATTCATATCAGAATGAGGGTTATGCAACGCTTTATATCACATCGGGCGGAGCAGACGCTCCCAGAAGCGTTCAGATGCGCAAGGCAAAGGACGGAAAATGGTATCTCTGGGAGCAGTTTATCCTTGTCGGTATCCGTCAGCCCGAAAGCGCAAATCCTTGGGCA
>JAZQKN010000005.1:0-8931 GCA_045542175.1 Acutalibacteraceae bacterium
TATCCAGATGAACGGATATGCAAGCATGAAGGAACTCGACTACTGCATGCAGTTTGAAAACAACGGAGATATGTGGCGTGAGACTTATTGCAGCGGCTCCGTTACCGTTGAGAGCAAGGAAATGCCTGTTGATATGTGTCACCTCATTTCTGCAACAGATATTAACGGAAACATGGTAAACAATCCCTACAATTACGCAATGGGTGTTGTTTCATCTTACCTCATGGACTTCATGGCCAAAAAAATCAGCAGCGGAGATATAATGGACTTCAACGGCCATATAGCTAACTTTGTTGCCACAACAGCAATGTATCAAAAGACCCGCGGCGCCAAGCATAATTACTGCCTTCTCGGCGCATCAACAGCCATAATTCCTCACAGAGAAATTATGACTTACCTCGCTTCATTCCTGTTCGAACAGTTTGAACAGAGACTCAGGGGCGGTAAAGAATCAATCACTCCGGCAGACGCAAAGAATCTTGCAAGAGACATCACCCTCACTCACGCATATGTTATGGGTGAGCTCCAGAAGGGCGCAAACACAACACCCGTTCCTCCCCTTGCTGCAAGAGACGTTGTCTCTCAGGGTAGCGGTTGGTGCGGCGGATGGCTTAACGAAGTTTATGACCAGGCAGCCGGAAACTTCGGAAGAAACAGATCCGATTTGAGAACCGCTCTTCCCGATGATTATAAGCTTGATATAGGTGCTGGTATCCCCACGTCACTTATCGCCCGTATTTTTGTTAAATTAAGAGAATACGCTGCAGACCCTGCAAAGGGACCGTATTATGCTGATGCACTCTTAAAAAATGCCGCTTCGACAGACCTTATCAACGTTATCGACGGTTTGATTGAGGAAAGCAACGAAAGAATCCGTTCAGAAGAAGCCCAGCGCTTCCTGCTCGATAAATATGAACAGGCAAAGAGAGAATTCGATACAGCAGGTGCACTTGCAAAAAGCCGCAAGGCAAGAGATCTTATCAGCGCAATTTCGGCTTATGCCTCTCACTGGATCAGATTGAATCAACTTGGTATGGTTAAAGAAGTATTCATTGACCTCAAAGACAAGGTAGTCAAGCTGCAGCAGGAATACTTCGGCGTACTTACCGAGGTTTGCGGAAACCTTGTAGATACGTTTAACGCAAACAGAAGCTATCTTGAGAGCCACAAGAGTGATATCGGTGATTCATTTGAATTCCCGCTTATGACAATTGCCGATCTTGAGGAATCCCTCAAGAAAACAATTAAGGATATTGATGCCGCTACACAGGTAAAACGCTTTGTTGAGCATTTCATCAACGATCCTGATAACTGGAGAAGCAGAGATGAAAACGCAATTGCAAAAACTGTTTCAGATTTCTTCGGTGATCCCACATCAGGTATCTTCAAGGATTATACAAACCAGACAATCAACACATATCTTGAGGCAAAGTATGCCGGCAGATATATGAAGGGCAACGACGAGGAACTTGCAGCTCTTCTCAGCGCAAATGAAATCGGAACAATCGTCAGCAGATCAAGTCCTGTTTTCTGGCTCACAAGTCAGGGTGTAAGCGATAACTATCCTGAGTTCTCATACTTCACCGTTCCTTCAATCTGCAATGCCGTTAAGCTCGCTTCCACAAGCATTTCCAACGTTGGAAAGATGACTCTCAGACCTGTTGAAGCAAGCAACAAGATTTCCATTATCCGTTGCCGTTGCGCTGCTGCAATGTATTCATATAACGGTCTTCCCGTATATGAAAATATTTACAATGCACACAAAACGTTTATCGGCAAACACCTTCACGAAGGTAAGGTAAGAGAAGTCGGAGGAGTTCGTACATCAGATAAGGACTGGCGCGAAATCGGCTCACCCGTACCTGCCAGCCTGATTGACATTAACAGCGATACCCTTTCGGCACAGAAAGTTAAGCCTATACTTGAGCTGTTTGAAAAAGCTGTTGAAAAAGGCGTAATCGAAAGAGTTGATAATTCAACGTTCATCGTTAAAAAGACAAGCGATGAAAAGTTTGCAGAATTTATGGCTCTTGAAGAATCAGCTCTTTCTCTTGAGGATGCCGCTTCAATATATGACATTCTCGGAAAAATGAAGGCTATGGATATCAAAGACGATAAGGTTCTCACCTTGTTTAATGATGCGTATATAGGTGCTGACGAGCAGACTGCAAGAGAAAACAGCGAAAGAGTTGTCAAGGACCATTTCTGCGCATATCCCGAGGTTCAGAACTTGGTTAAAACCGAGCTTGACAGAATCATTGCTGTTACGGAAGGTCTTGAAAAGATAGAAAAGCATTACGATGAAGCGATGCATAAGGGCAACGTGCTTGATGATTTTGTTAACGCACTCTGCACCGGACTTGTTAAGATCACCGGTCCTAAGATGGAGCTTGTATTTACCGACAGCTTCGGATATGATGTTTCAGAAGAACTTTCACTTCCCAGAATGACCTTTGGTAAAATTGCTCTTTATCAGGCAGTCCAGACCTTCAAGGGCCTTTCACAGGAAACAAAGGATTCGTGCAAAGCAGTTGTTGACAATATACTGAACACCTTATCCGATGAGGATATCAACAAGATCAAGGCAGCCTGCGATGCGATTGCTGCACTGTTTGTTCCGGAAAAGAAACGTCTGTACACAACAATTGCGAATGATTATCCTGAAAACAAAGAAGATATTCTTAAGACTATCAAGGATATCGAAGCAAAGATTAACAACTTTAAGATGATGTATATTCAGTAATACCGTCAAATACTAACGGGGTGCAGACTCAGTCTGCACCCTAATATCTAAAGGAGTTGAAAAACGATGGCTATAGATGCAAAAAAGATTTTTTCAGATTCGTTTGAAAGCTTAAATAAAAATTCGGAAAAAACAGATATTCCGCTTTCCTCTCCGCTTAATCCCGTTTTTGTTTTTTATCTTTCAAAAGCCTCTGCAAGTCTTCACGACGAGCTTTGTGCTGACCTGAAAAACGTTTGGGGTAACAGCGTGGATGCGATAGGATTCTTTTTAGTTGAGGCTGACGGAGAAGCTTACAGCCTTTCGGGTATCGACGGTCAGGAGTTATCAGAAACCGGATTTATCGAAAAGGCCAGTGAAGTAATCGAGCAATTCGGCGAGGGATACTCAACCGTACACAGCTATATGTTTGCCGAAACGTCAAACATGACCCCGGAAGAGTTTGAATGCCTGTTCAAGGCAGGAAAAGAGATTTCCGAAAAGCTGAAAAACTCTTCAAGCATGCTTATAACCATTCTTGACGAAAATATCGGCAAAGAAGATAACGCGAACAATATCAAGAGAAAGTTAAAGGAATTAAGAGCTTTTTCTTACAACGGAACTGCCGTTATAAGTAACAGATGTAACAATAACTCAATTATTCAGGTTACTCCCAGAAAACAGGAAGTATTCAGAGATTTTAACCTCTTTGCTGATATTATTTTACTTTCAAATTCCAAGCTCATGGATTCCGACGGACAGACGGTTTCTCCCAGCTCATTTTATGATCCAAACGGATTTTTTACGGTTTCCTATAAAAACAAATCCCGTCCGGATAAAGAGAGAACCGCTGCTGTTATTTTAGGCGCTCTGGATACCTTCGAAAAACAAATAGCGGCAAGAAAATCTTCTTCAAACGACAAGACAGAAAATTGGAAAAGAATAGGCGAAGAGATTAAAGACCATCTGGTTGATTATATCTATTCAACTCTTGTTGGACTTTTCCCCAAAAATGACGAGTTCCGTTTCATTCCTCTCGTTACCCGTCCAAAGAAGAAATTCGCCAACACACTCCTTGGCGAGCCCTACCATGTTGTCGACAGCTCGAACGGTAAGTCAACAAACGTCTATTATGAGATGAATTATGCCGCTGAAATTGACAATTACTTAAAAAACAGTCTCAGAGAAGAGGATGTCAGATTAAAAGTTATAGAGATCCTCTCCAAACACAGTTTTATAGATATAGCAAGGCACTTCAGACCTTCAGACATTGATTCGTGGACACCCTACTCAAACAGTCAGGATACCGTTGTACTCAAATATTTTGAACTTGAAGCTAAAAATATGATTCTTGAAGGAATCAAGCCGATGCTGAAAAAGGTTATTCTTAAGGAAATTCAGAATGCACAGAATTACATCAATTACTGCGACAGAATGATAAGCGACCTCAAAGATGCCATTAACAATTCAACAAAAATCATTAACATTGATGGCAGCATCAGAACCTTCTACGGCGACAAGGCGATTTCAGAGATACTCAGAAAACAGGATGCGTATTTCAATTCATTCTTTTCATTTGTTGATAATGAAGGTGAACTTGAAAGCCGTTTCACAAAATTTATCACAGACGTTGCACAGTTTGTCTACGATGCGGACAGAGACACGTTTGATGCAGACTTTACTGAGGAGATCCGAATTCGTAACCCAGGCACTCACGAAGCCCAGATTAACAGTCAGATTAACGAAGAGCTGACGCAAAACTTTGCTGATAATATGGCATTGAAGGTTAATATGGCAGGAAGACACGACCTGGTTTATAAATTATTTATGCTTAATGATTCTTCCCTTAAAACTTGCATTTCAAATGCAACAACAGGAACAGGATTCAGTCTCGCATTCCTTGATAGCGGAAACAACAGATTTGTTGAGTTCGTTGCCGTTTATTCATGCGACTACGAGGCGTTGATAGGAGGTTGATGGCAATGTATAAATTTTTAAAAGCTGATAAGGGTTATATTAACAACGCAGTAGAAAGAAACGATACAATTCAATGGGATTGCAACGACAACACCATTTCGTTTTATATAATTGTCAAGGCCCCCTTCGGTGTTATCATTGATTTTGAAGACGAAGCAATTCAAAAGAAATTTATTGACCAGCATCAAATGCTGGGTGACAGAGAAAAATATCATATTCCTGATGTCGGAGACGTTTTCATCCTTAACGGAGCAAAAAGTCTTAGCATTACTCAGGAATCTGCTACATACTCCATTTTTGCGTGCCGTGATTCAGGCAACGGTGACAGATTGATTTACTATTACCCCAAAAACGGCAGAAAAATAGAAGATCTGAAGAGCATCTATAAATTCTGCGTTAACCGCTTGAAGGTAATAAACATCAGAAAAGAAACTTGCAAAAAGAAACTTATGTATGAGGCTATAGTTAAAATTAACATTAGCCCAATTGAAAACTATAAAAACGGAACACTGTACTATACGGTTAGCGGAAAAAAGACAAAGTATCCTATTACAAAAGAATTACTCGGAAGGGATTTCTTTGTTCAGTGCGAAAATGCAGATCAAATAGAATTCTTTTCAATTGACAACACATTGAGATGTGTTACGGTTTAATACAAATAGTGTGAATTAGGAGATGTTGAATTGAGCGTAGATATAAGATGTCCGTATTGTTTTAAATGGACAAAGGATGACGAAGTTTGTTTCAGAGCAGAAACTTTTTTCAGAGAAGAAGATGAAGTGTTAGACTTTATCAAAAAGCAAGGTTTGGGTGATTTTGAAGAACTTCACGAAGTAGTATCCGCTGGAGGCGAAGTTGCAAAACAAGCTGAGCTTTGCAAAATGTTTATGGCAGGTTCAAGCCCCGAATATGACAAATTCTGGAATATTTACAGCGGACAGACAACAGAATGCAAAGAAATCGGAGCTAAAATTGAGCCATGGTTAAGACCCGTAAAAAGTTGTAAAGACCAAAAGGCGTTTCCTCAAATCATCAGAGACAGTGACGGTTTTGTAAAAGAAGCCGTTGATGTTTTCGGCAGAACAACACAGAGAAGAGTTTGTCCCCATTGCCACAACCCCTTCCCGGCAAACTACGGAAAATACAGTATCAAGTATATTTCGGTAATCGGTATTAAGGGCGCCGGCAAAACGGTATATATTTCACAGCTTTTAAAAGAAATCCATAGCTATTTCGCATCGTTCGGCTACGTGCTTGAGACTGACAGAATTGTTGTTCAGAGCTATCTTGCAGAAAACCGTGTTGAAACCGGCTGTGAACTTCCGAGAGGTACAGGTACGGATGTTTTTGTCCAGCCGATGGCTTTCACTATGTTATATAAGGATAGTGCTGACAGACTTAACAGGCAGACATTCGTTTTGTATGATATTGCCGGCGAGCTGTTTGATAAAAGCGCAACGGCTGCTGCTCTGTTAAACAGATTCGACTTTATTAAGAACTCTGACGGTATCATTATGCTTATTGATCCCAAACAGGTCGGATTAACAAACGACGGCGGTGAGGACGTTGCAAATATCACCTCAGCGTTAGACGTTATTAACGGATTATTCAATGACGGCGGAAAAGAACAGATCCGGGTTCCGTTAGCTATGTGTATCTCCAAGGGTGATATGGCATACAGAATTGCGCTGGGCAAAGACGGAGGCGTGGCAGATTCCTTGCCAAGCACTCAGATTAAGAAAAAGCAGTTTAATGCAGAGGATTATAATCAGGTAATCCAGGCTCCTCTTGACCACTATTTCCAAAAATTTGAAACATTAAATCTTACTCTTGAAACGCTTTATAAGCATTTCAATTATTTCATTTTCAGTTCGCTCGGTCATGGCGGTATCGACAATGATAACAAGCTTACCGACGTAACAACAACGTTAAGAATTGAGGAACCTCTTTTCTGGATGCTTCATAAACTTGGTTTTGTTGGAACAAACGTACCGGTAAATCCTCCTTCATGTACCATCAAGCCCGAGGAAAAACCCAAATCGTTTTGGGAAAGAATTAAGGAAATATTTAAAAAGCACTAATCACCGATAACCTAAACATTTAAAAGAAAGGCGAAGATCAAATGAAAAAGAATTTCTATCAGATATGCTTCTCTAATGTTGACGGTTGGAAAACTTTGAACGCCTCTGAAGATACTCCGGAGGATGTTTTGAAAGCTTTTGCATCTCTTCAGAACGCCAACATCGGTGTTGGAGATGACACATCAAAAGAAACAGGTATGCAGATTACCTGCAGAGGTGGAAACGTTTTCATCTCAAAAATAATATACGGTTTAAAAGATTCAACAAACAGATCGTGCCATTTTGCACAGGGATTTTGCTTTTCTCTCGATTACATATGCAGCAATCCTGTTGATTTGTTGAAGTTTTCAGATGATAATTTCGTTATTTCTAACAGTCTTAGCCTTAATGAACTCGTAGAGGCTACAAAGACTGTACCCGAGGAAATAATATTTGACAGCGTTGAAAAAGCTCATGAAATATTTTCCGCTCAGAATATATCAAATGAAACAAGAATAAACCTGCTTTATGCTGCATGCAAATCCTTGTGCGGAACAAACAAGCTTTTTATCGGATACGATGAAAGCTATGAAATGTTCAAAAGTGTTGCGACAGTTTTATTCGGACTTCTTCCCAAGTCATTATGCCGCAGCATATCAATGTCAACGTTTACAAAAAGCCAGAACGATAAGATTATTTTTGAAAAAAGTCCCTGCAGCGGCACAATGTGCATAGATTTGGTTCTTTCAAGCAATAATGCCCTCTCCGAAAGAGAAATAACCAAATATTCAAAAGTAAACTTTTTAAATTTCAAAAAATTCTCTGATGCTGCAGATTATTTTGCAGCCTTTGATTCGTTGCTGGTTAAGCTCGGTATTTCCAATACTGCCAGTTTCGATAATTTCAGAATTGCTGATCTTATATTAAAATATGAAAATGTTGACAACCTTGATATTTCTGATGAAGAAACCGTTTCATTTTTATACGGCTTGTTGGAAGCTCCTATCGCTCACAGTGACTATTATGACGATTTAGTCTCGTGGGTACTTGGCTGCGTAATTCAAAAAGACATAGAGCTTAATGAACAAATCAACAAGCGACTTATCAAGTTTGTTCAGGGCAGTTCAAGCTTAGCTCTTAAAGACACCGCCTGTGCTTATCAAAGTCTTGTTGTGTTGAAAATGGGCGTTGAAAACGCCAAGGCACATCTCGTATCCAATTACAGCTATGATTCGGAAGATTTCATAATGCTCCGCTCAGAGTTAATAAAAAGTGCTGATGGTCAGGAGATTGTTGATTACTTCTACGCTTATACAATAGAGAGATATTTTGACGATCATAACGTAATGATCAACCTCGGCGCAGCTGTAAGAGCTCTTCCTTACAACAAGCATTCCATGGAGCTGCTGTTAAGTAAAACCGTTGAATCGTTCTATAAGACTCTTAATGTATACAGCAAAAGCGAAATTGACAAAACAAAGAGTCTTATCAAAGCAATATGCGGAGAAAAAGATGCAGCAAAATGCTTTGCTGCAATTGTTGAAAAATTCTGGTCAGAATTTGATTTTTCTAATCTCAGCAAAAACAACGTTGAGATAGCAGACGAAGTCAGTATGCCCAAATTTGCACCCTTCAAGAAAGTGAAAAAAGCCCTTTCGGTAGTCTCTCTTGCTAAAGAAGACGAGTGTGAAAAATTAACATCTGAAATCCACAAAATTAACCAGGATATAGGCGAATTCGTTTTCAGTCCTT
Organism: Acutalibacteraceae bacterium; assembly: GCA_045542175.1. Lineage (GTDB taxonomy): Bacteria > Bacillota > Clostridia > Oscillospirales > Acutalibacteraceae > CAG-177. The sequence goes on from JAZQKN010000005.1 coordinate 8,512, forward strand.
ATGAAAAGAATATCATATTAAAAATCTGTGCAGAAATTTTTTCTGAAAGCATTAATATTATTGAGAACATCCAAAACATTACCGGAGTCATAATTCTTGCCGTATCCAACAAAGGAAACCAATCACCGGTAAGGTATATTCTTGATAATAAATTCAAATCTTTTTATAGTGAATTTGAACCTGAATCATTAAAAGAAAAAAAGATTTTTTCGGACGAACAATTTGTTCCTTATGTTGAAGAGCTTATTGCTGAAATGGAGAAATTCAGCAGCGAACACAAAGAAGAGCAAAAAATTGTTGCCGAAAGGTGCAAGGACTATAAAAAGACGTTAGCATTAGTTAAAAAATCAAAGCAGCCTAAAAGCGGAAAGAAGCAAGGATTGGGCGACACCTTGAAGGGTCTGTTTAAAAAATTATAAG
>JAZQKN010000006.1:0-3975 GCA_045542175.1 Acutalibacteraceae bacterium
GCTCAGACTTTATCCCGATATCACGCACAACGTCAGATGCGAATACCCCGTACACTTTGACCGTGACGATTGGCATTTCGCACTCACAACGGGTCTGAGCCGTGAATGTACTAATCCCAGACCCCGTGAATACAGACTCATTCACCGTCTGACAAGACCCTACGTCATCGGCTCTGTCAGCTATTCCGAGGGCATAACAGACGACGTCAACAAGGCAGTCTGGGCAGATATGGATTTCTTTCCCGACTGTGACCTGAACACCACTCTGCTCGACTATTGCCGCCTTTTCTTCTTCGGTGCAGATGCACAGAAAATTGCGGATTCGATTCTTCTTCTTGAGCTGAGCTGGCAGTGCGACCCTGCGGAGAACCCCTCAATCGACAACACTCTTCGCATTTACGATGAGCTTTCCTCAGACTATCCCTTCCTCAACGATAACTGGCGATTCCTCCAGCTTTATATGAGGGCGAAATGCGATTGGGTGCTTCGTCACAGACGCCTTTTTGAGCTTGACCTTATCAAAAAGGCAAAACGTGAAATCAGGCTCGGCAGAATCGAAACGGCAAGAGAAATTCTTCTCAACGATTTTGACGATAATTATAAAAAAATCCGTAACGATATAACCGACCTTGCAAAGAAGCTTTTCGACCTCATCGGTCTGCAGTCCGATATTGAAAATTACTGTGCCGATAACTGGGAAAGAGGCGCAATCCTCGAAACGATGGATTTGCCCATTACCGACAGAAAATGGCTTCTCGGCAGAATCGGTGCTGCCCTTGAAACGAATGACCCCGAAGGCTATATGCAGAAAATCATTGACCGCAATAAGGTTGACGGCGATGAATACTACTTCTCCGTTGCCCTCAACGGTCTTGAACAGTGCGGCGTTGCACAAAGCGGAGAAATATATATGAATTTACAGGGTGACAGACCCAACGTCAACAACGGCACGATGCCTGTATGTATGTTCAAGGTTTATGATAACCTCACTTTCAGATGCAGAATCGGCGGTCTGACGGCGGACTGCGATTACGAGCTGAGAGTTACCTATGCCGACAGAAAAATTGATTCACACAGCCACAGAGTTGCCGTCAACGGCGTGACCGTTTATGAGGGTGCACAGTTTGGCGGCAAATCCGACGAAGCATATGACAAGGCTATGCTCTGCGACGGATTTGTCAGCGCAGCCTACACTATTCCGAAGGATATTCTCGTCAACGGATGTGCAGAGCTTGAGCTGAGCGAGCCTGAAATGGGCGTTATGTTCAGCGAATTCGTTATCAGAAAAAAGAAATAAATCTTCATCGGAGGTATTCTGATGGGTAAGATAATCAACGTTAACAAAAACTGGAAATTCCATCTCGGTGATGCAGTCGGTGCGGACTACATGGGCTATGACGATAACGCCTGGAGAGACGTTACTCTGCCGCACGATTGGTCGGTTGAGCATCCGTTTGATACGGCGCACTCAAGCGGCACGGGATATCTCCCCGGCGGCACCGCCTGGTACAGAAAACATTTCAACCTCCCCGAGGATATCTGCGAAAAAACCGTTCGCATCACCTTCGGCGGGGTATATAAGCACGCAAGGGTATGGATAAACAGTAACTATCTCGGCACGTGGGCTTACGGCTATTCGACCTTTACGTTTGATATAAGCGATTTTATCCGTGAGGGTGAAAACGTTGTCTGTGTCCGTTGTGAGCACAACGAAACCGCAGATTCAAGATGGTTTACGGGCAGCGGTATCTACCGTGACGTTGAAATCGAAATCTGCGAAAAAAGCTGTTTTGATAAAAACGGGATTTTCGTTACAACAAAGAGCGTTGACGAAAACAAAAATGCAGTTGTCAGAATCAGTTATTCCGCATCGGATTGCGACGGCGCAGAATTTTCGGTTATGAAAGAAGGTATCTGCGTTGCCGAAGCCAAAGCTGACGGTATGGCAGGCAATACCGAAATAACCGTTGCAAATGCCGATTTATGGTCTCCCGATTCTCCTGCTATGTATTCTCTTGTTTGCAGAGCAATCAAGGATGGCGAGGTTGCCGATGAGATTATTATTCCTTTCGGTATCCGTACTTTCAGATTCGATACTGACGAAGGATTTTTCCTCAACGGAATCAATATGAAACTCAAGGGAGTTTGCGTGCATCACGATGCAGGTGCGCTCGGTGCCGCCGTACCTCCTGCCGTCTGGGAACGCAGACTGAAGAAATTCAAGCAGGCAGGCTGTAATGCACTCAGAACGGCTCATAATCCGCCGTCTGCTGACCTGCTCGACCTTTGCGACAGACTCGGTCTGCTCGTTATGGACGAGGCTTTCGACGAATGGGAGGGCGCAAAAAACAAATGGTGGCAGGGACACAACGTTTATCCGCCCAAGCGTTTCGGCTACGCAGAGGATTTCACGCAATGGCACAAGGATGATCTTGAGGCTATGATCCTGCGCGACAGAAACCATCCTTCGGTTATCCTCTGGTCAATCGGCAACGAAATAGACTATCCTAACGACCCCTACGTCACTCCCCTTTTTGATGAAGTGCTCGGCAACAACGATGCCAATAAACCTGCAAGAGAGCGAAGATACGATAACAAAAAACCTGATGCACGCAGACTCACAACCGTTGCAAAAAGGCTGGTAGATATCGCACACGCCGTTGACCCGACAAGACCTGTACTTTCGGCACTTTCGTTCCCCGAGTTATCAACAAGGACGGGCTTTTCTGAAGTACTCGACGTTTTAGGATATAACTACAGAGAGCATCTTTATGAGGAACATCACCGCTTCTTCTATCACAAGGTCATCTTTGGCAGCGAAAACGGTCACGACCCTGCGGCGTGGTATGCGGTAAGGGATAACGATTATATCTGCGGACAGTTTCTCTGGACGGGCGTCGATTTTCTCGGCGAATGCAGAGGCTGGCCAATCAGAATTTCGCAGGCAGGTATGCTCGACCTTTGCGGCAACGAAAAACCGCTTTTCTTCAGAAGAAAGGCTATGTGGACAGACACTCCGTTTGTGAAGATTGCCGTTTCAATGGGCGAAAAAGAGCAGAGCAACGTGTGGACGGATTCATTCGTTTATCACGCAGAAAGCGGCGAAACGGTTTCGGCAAGCTGTTACACGAATCAGCCGACGGCAGAGCTTTTCCTTAACGGAAAATCGCTCGGCAAAAAGGATGTGACGGATTTCCGTGCAACCTGGGAATTCCCGTTTGAAGAAGGTACTCTCACCGCAGTTTCGGGCGATGTCTCGGATACGCTTGCCTCACCTCAAAAGGCTGAAAAAATCGTTCTTTCCGCCGAAAAGACAGACGGTATCATTCAGGTTGAGGTTTCTCTCTGCGATGCAGACAGCAACCTTTCGGGCACTGACGATAAGTGCATTTATTATCAGCTTATCGGTGACGGCGAAATCCTCGGAATTGAAAACGGCAAACCCGATGACCTGACCTGCTATGCAGAGAAACACCGCCGCACCTTCAACGGAAGAGCAATCGTGTATATCAGAGCAAACGGCGCTATCACTCTTCACGCATTCACAAAAGACGGTATCAAGACCGATATTACTTTATAAGAGCAAAACCACCGAGACAAATCGGTGGTTTTTTGTTATCGGGCGGATAATATCCTCCCCTACTATTCACAGTATCAACTGTTAAACAACGGATAATTGCCGTAAAACTCAACTTTTTTGATATAGGTGCATCTGCGTTTTGCAAAGAAATCGGGGTCATCCGTTCCGTGGTAAACCATATAGATATCGCCGTTTTCACGGTAAAGAAAACTGCAATGACCCGTATGATAAAGACCCGCAGATTTGTTTTTCTTAAAAACGGGCATAAGGCTCTTTTTCCAGGAGGTTTTTTCCATAACGTCATCACCTTTAAGAGTCAGCATACCCATACAGTATTCTCCCGAGCTGTAGCCGCTGCCCGAATAAACGATATACACCGCATCGCCTTTATAAAG
>JAZQKN010000007.1:0-10038 GCA_045542175.1 Acutalibacteraceae bacterium
TGTGGCTGACTCCTTTGAGAAACCAGGTGATTTCGGGGAAGGCACAGGTTGAAGCGTCAACAATCATATCTTTTGAAACGTGGTTGTGACCGCAGTCAACAGCCTGTACGTAGCCGTTTACAAAGGTTTTGCCTACGGGAGCAAAGGTTGCGCCGATGCTCATATGCTCCGAGCAGATAAGCATATCCGAGTGAATTGCATCGCCTGTTGTTACGGGAATGCTCGGAATGTTGTAGCCTGAAACAATCATAACTTCCGTGCCGTTTGCCATAGCTGTCTGAATAATCTCGGGAAGCTTTTTCTGAACGTTATAATGGTATTCGTCTATTTTTTTGGTGAATTCGGTTTCAGCGTGGTTTTCACCGAATTTATTGAGCTTTGCTTTTTCATAGTCGTCAACCGTAACGAATGACCAGACGCCCGCAAGGTTTCCGAAAGCAAAAGAAAGATATTCGTCATAAATTCTGTCATACTGACTGTCAAGCACGCCGTCAAGCCATAAAAGCAGACCGTCGATTACGTTTGTTTTGTTTAAAATCTTTATAAGCACCGAAACAGCGGGCTGGTCTTCGCCGAGCATAGCGTTGATGAAAAGCTCAAGGAAATCGGCTTTACCTCTGACGTCAATATCCTTTGTCAAAAGACTGCTGATGAGCGAAACGCCCTGATATGCGGGAGAAAGGAAAGCAACTTTTTCAACGTTTTCGCTGCCGTAGAGATATAAATAAGAAGCAATGACGGTGTTGCCCTGGCTGTGAGCGGCAAGAGAAAAGCTTTTATGCTTTGTAACTTCCATAACCTCTTTTGCATATTCGTCAAGAAGCTTTGCGTTGTCAATGGGCGAAAGTCTCCAGTCATAATGGAAGTAATAGCAATTATCAGTATATTTATCTTCATATTCATCACATCTTAGAAGAGAAACCTCGTTAAGGTGAGTCTGATAATCGGGAGCTTCCTGAGGCACGGTACCCGTATTATAAAGCGGTACGCCGTTTTCATCGCATTCAAGCTTTTCAAGCATTGCGTCGGCAACCTCGATTGCGTATTTGCCGAATAAATCGTAGTTAAAAGTCAGAAGACCCATAACACCGAAAACAATCTGGGGAATTGTGTTTTTGGCGGTGTCGCCGATTGTGCCGAAAATCTCAACTCTGTCTTCACTCTCGGGATTTTCGTAAATTGCTTCGCCGAAGCCTCTTACGAAAATTACGGGTACGTTTCCGCAGTCGCATTCACCGACGTGCGCAAAAGCTGTACCGCACGCAGAAAGAATAACTGTCAGAGCAAGAAAAATGCTTAAAAATCTCTTCAATTTCTTCATCTCCCAAAATTTATATATTTGATTTTATCACGCATTATCAGTAATTGCAAGAATTTTGGGCAATGTTTACAGTTTAAATATTGACGGTATTTTCAAGAATGTGATATTATTAAAACATCCAAAGGGGGATTAATATGAAAAAACATACTTTTAAAGCGATTCTCGGAGTATTTCTTGCCGCAATAATGATTCTTGTTTCAACTCTTCCTTGCTTTGCGGCACAGAGCGACGATGCACAGGAAAGCTATCCATTCATCTTCTGCCACGGTATGATGGGCTGGGGTGAGGGCGCACCTATGCTTGATTTTATGGGACCCTATTGGGGCGGCTCGGAGGAAGCGCACATCATAACCTATCTTGAAGAGCTCGGCTATGACGTTTATTATCCCGCAGTCGGCGGAATAAGCAGTGCGTGGGACAGAGCGTGCGAGCTTTATGCCTGGCTTTGCGGTACTGTTGTTGACTACGGCGAAGCTCATTCAAGAGAGCACGGCCACGACAGATACGGCAGAGATTATACGGGCAAGGCAATAATGGGTGAGCCCTGGGATATGGAAAGCAAGATTAACCTTATCGGTCACAGCTTCGGCGGTGCAACAATAAGACTTTTCACTTCTCTTATGGCTTACGGCGATGAAGCTGAAATTGCCGCTTCGGGCGATGATTGCAGCGGACTTTTCAAGGGCGGGCACGCAGACGCAATCAATGCGGTTATAACTCTTGCCGCACCTCATAACGGAACGATTGTTGCAAACCACGCAAACGACCTTTTTGTTCTCGGCTTCATTTTCACTTTTGTGGAGCATCTTATGGGCGTAACAGGCTCAACAATGATGGACCCCATTCTTGACCATTGGGGACTTTCCGCACCCAACGGCAGCGGAGAGTTTGTGATGCTCAACCTTGTTAAAATGATGAAATTCTTTAACTCAAAAGACCAGTGCTTCTATGATATGACCCTGAGGGGCGCAGAGGAAATAAACAAAAAAATCAAAACGGTTGATTCGGTTTATTATATTTCCTATGCTTGCCGTGCAACAACGGAAGGCTTCCTCGGTCTTGAATGGCCAAAGAGCGGAATGTTCCCGTTTTTCTATCTCACCTTCGGCTTCATTTCAACAAGCGAGGGTCTTACGGTAGACGGATATTATATGGATAAGAGCTGGACGGTGAGCGACGGAATCGTGCCTCTCAACAGTGCGCTCTATCCTTACAGCGATGCTGACAACACCGAGCCTTTCCCGGGTGCAGAAAAAGCAGAGCCCGGAATCTGGTATACGATGCCTGTTATGGAAAACTATGATCACTTTGATTTCTGTACAAGCACAAGAGGTTTTGAAACGGTTGAAAACTATCAGGCGTTTTACCTTGACCTTGTTAAAATGGTAAATAAATTAGGTAAATAATTATTAAAAGCACACAGCCAATACTGTGTGCTTTTCTCTTGACGATTTAAAGTGATATGATATAATTAGTATATTATATTTAAGCGAAAGGATTATTTTTATGGATAAATTCGCAAGATTCAGATATCAGCCCTGTCTTCCTCTTGGTAAGGACGGCAGATGCGTTACGGCTTCAAAAGAGCACGTTCAGCTTTCAAGAAAAACCGCAACCGAAGGTATGGTGCTTCTTAAAAACAACAATAACGCTCTTCCTCTTGCAAAGGGCAGTAAGGTTGCTCTTTTCGGCAAGGCAACAATCGAATACATAAAGGGCGGCGGCGGAAGCGGTGACGTTTTCACTCCCTATATCCTCAATATTTTCGAGGGCTTCAAAGAAAAAGAAAAGCAGGGCAAGGTTTCCGTTTATATGCCGCTTATCGACTTCTACAAGGATTACGTTGAAGCTGAAAGCAAATATATTCCCACACAGGCTCAGATTGACGCAACGTGGGATATTGTTAACGCAATGGAATTCTGCCAGAAGCGTGACGATATGACCTACGATACCTTTGCAAGTATGCACGTTAAAGAGCCCGCAGTTTCAGATGATTTAATAAAATCGGCGGCTGAATGGGCAGACACCGCTGTTATCACAATCAGCCGTTTCTCGGCAGAGGGTGTTGACCGCAGACCCATCGGCAACGATTATTATCTTTCCGATATCGAAAAAGACCTTATCGATAAAGCGGGCAAGCTTTTTGACAAGGTTGTTATTGTTATCAACTCGGGAGCAACGGTTGACTGCGAATACTTTGCGGAAAACAACGACGTTGATGCCGTGCTTTTCGGCTGGCAGGGCGGTATTGAAGGCGGCGGAGCAATTGCCGATATTCTTTGCGGCGACGTTAACCCCTCGGGCAAGCTTGCCGATACAATTGCAAAATCCTACGATTATTTACCCTGTAAAGACGATTTCTGGAGATGCTTTGAATACGTTGATTATTCCGACGATATTTACGTCGGCTACCGTTATTTTGAAACAATCCCAGGCGCAAAGGATTACGTAAGATATCCTTTCGGCTTCGGTCTTTCATACACAACCTTTGATATAAGCGGCAAGGTTTGTTGCGAAAGCGAAGGCAAGATTGTTGCCGTTGCAACCGTTAAAAATACAGGTAACGTTGCGGGCAAAGAGGTAATTCAGCTTTATTATTCCGCACCTCAGGGCAAGCTCGGCAAACCGAGCAAAGAGCTTGCGGCTTTTAAAAAGACCTCTCTTCTTGCTCCCGGTGAATCCGAAACGGTTGCAATCACTTTTGATATCAACGATATGGCAAGCTTCGATGACCTTGGAAAGATTGCCAAATCAGCTTATATTCTCGAAAAGGGCAGTTATGAGTTTTATCTCGGCACTTCGGTAAGAGACTGCGAAAAGCTCGCTTTCGAATACAACGTTGCCGAAGATACCGTAACAAAGCAGCTTAAGAGCTGGTGCAAGCCTTTTAAACTTGCAAAGCGTATGCTTGCCGACGGCAGCTATGAAGCTCTTCCCGTGGGCGAAGAAACCTATTATTACGGCAAGAATGAGCCCACAGGCGCAAAGGCACCCGATGAGCTTGTAATGTTTGATGACGTTGGCGAAAAAGTAACTCTTGACGAATTCATCGCTCAGTTTACTCTTGAAGAGCTTATGGATTTCGTTGGCGGTCAGGCTCCCACAGGCGTTGCAAATACAGGCTGCTTCGGTGGACTTAAAAGACTTGACGTGCCTCCCATTCCCACAGCAGACGGCCCCGCGGGACTCCGCCTTGACCCCAAGGTAGGAATCTTCACAACCGCCTGGCCCTGTGCAACTCTGATTGCCTGCTCGTGGAATCCCGAGCTTGCTTATAAATGCGGTGCCGGCGGCGGAGCTGAAATCCGAGAAAACAATATCGGCATCTGGCTTGCTCCCGCACTCAATATTCACAGAGACCCCCTTTGCGGCAGAAACTTTGAATATTATTCGGAAGACCCCGTGCTCACAGGTAAAATGGCGGCGGCTCAAATCAGGGGCGTGCAGTCACAGAAGGTTGCGGTTTCGGTCAAGCACTTTGCCTGTAACAACAAGGAAGCCAACAGATTTGCTTCCGATTCAAGAGTTTCCGAAAGAGCTCTTCGTGAAATCTATCTCAGAGGCTTTGAAATCAGCGTAAAGGAAGCAGACCCCTGGACGGTTATGACTTCATATAACCTCATCAACGGCCAGCACACTTCGGAAAGCTATGAGCTTATTATGGGAATTCTCCGCGGAGAATGGGGCTTCAAGGGTATGGTAACAACCGACTGGGGCGTAAAGAATGACCCCGTTAAGGAAGTTAAGGCAGGCAACGATATGAAGATGCACTGCGGTTATCCTGAGGACCTCAAAGCGGCTTACGATAAGGGCGAGCTTACAAGAGCAGACCTTGAAGCGTGCGTTAAGAGAATTCTTGAAATGACTATTCGTGTAGCAGAATAAAATAAACCCTCCGCATTTTCGGTGCGGAGGGTATTTTTATATCTTCAACTTGAACGTTCTTCCGTCAAAATCAATTATTCCGTCGTTTTTCATTCTGGTAAGCTCTTTTGTCATTGCACTTCTTTCAACCGAAAGATAATCGGCAAGCTCCTGTCTGTTGAACGGAATTGTGAAAAGCGTGCTTTTCTGAACGTTCTGTTGCTCGGAAAGATAGGAAATCAGCTTTTCTCTTGTACTTCGTCTTGAAAGGTGAGTGATTTTGTTATTGAGCTCACAATGCTTTGTTGCCATCGTGCAAAGCAGATTGTCGGTCAGCAGACGGTGATTGTTGCAGTCTTTTATGCAGGGCATCGAAAGACGGCGCATATCAAAAACAAGGATTTCCGAGTTCTCTTTTGCAACAATGTTGAAGGGCATATCCGTGTTTCTTGCAAAGGCGTAGTTTTCGCCGTAGCATCTGCCAGGCACAAATTCCGTAACGATGGATTTGTTGCCGAGAAAGTCGTTGCTTTCAAGGTAAATTCTGCCCGAAAGAACAACCCCCGCCGAGTTTGCAAATTCGCCCGCAGAGCAGATTGTATCGCCCTTTTTGAAGCTTTTGACCTCTGCATTAAGGCAATGGAGAACAGATGTCAGCTCATCTTCGGGAATGCCCGCAAAGAGCTCACACATTTTAATAATCCCTATGTATTTGTGCATATTGTCACATCCTTGTTGCAATTAACACATTCATTATAGAATATAATACGTACCGTGTCAATAGAATACGCTCAACGCTTTCAAATATTTTCTTTTGTGATATTGAAAGCGTTGACGGTTTGTGTTAGAATCGTAGCATTGTTAAAAAGAAAGGAAGTCCTTGACGTGAAATCGCCTTTTGCAAAGGGAGTTTCAAACGGAATCCCTATTGCTCTCGGATATTTTTCGGTATCGTTCGGTTTCGGCATAGCCGCCGTAAATCTCGGTATATCAGCGCTTAATGCGTTTATAATTTCGCTTACGAATCTGACCTCGGCGGGTCAGCTGATGGGAATAACAATCATTGCCGCGGGCGGAACGCTTCTTGAAATGGCAACAACTCAGCTTGTTATCAATTTAAGATATTCGCTAATGGCAATTACGCTTTCGCAAAAGCTTTCCGATAAGTTCAACACCTTCCACAGAATGGTTGCGGCATTCGGCATCACAGACGAAATTTTTGCTGTTGCTGTTTCGCAACACGGTAAGATTGACCCATCTTATATGTACGGTCTGATTTCGGTTTCGGCGCTCGGATGGACGGGAGGCACGGTTGCGGGCTCAATCGCCAATATGCTTCTTCCCGAAAAGCTTGCCGTTGCAATGGGAATAATGCTTTACGGTATGTTCATTGCAATTATTGTGCCGCCCGCACGCAAAAGCCGTAAGGTTCTGATTGTTGTGCTTATTGCGGCGGTTATCAGCACCTGTTTCTATTATCTTTTACCGTCGCTTCCCTCGGGCTTTGCAATTATAATCAGCGCAATTGCGGCGGCAATAATCGGCGCTCTGCTTTTCCCTGTTGAAACCGAAAAAGAAACGGAGGAAGAGAAAGAATGAGTATTGCAATTTATATCGCCGTAATGGCGGGCGTTACTTATCTTATAAGAATGCTTCCGTTTACGCTTTTCAGAAGAAAAATCAAGTCAAGATTCTTTCAGAGTGTGCTTTATTACATACCCTATGCCGTGCTCAGCGCAATGACCTTTCCTGCGATTTTTTATTCAACGGACAGTACGGTTTCGGCGGCAGTCGGAACAGTGATTGCGGTTGTGCTTGCATATTTCAAGGTGCCGCTTGTGATAGTTGCCCTTGCCGCAAGCGCGGGAGCGTTCGTAACGGGATTTATAATTTAACAAACAAAAAAGCTCGTACCATTTTGGTACGAGCTTTTTTATTACCTGAATTCTACAAAACCGTAGCTGCTGAGTATCTGAAAATACTTTGCAACTCTTTCGTAAAGCGGGTTTGCCGCTTCGCCGAAATGTTCCTTAACCTTTTCTGCAATTTCAATAAGATTCTTTTCGCCGTCAATCAGAGGCCATATAAAACTGCCTGTTTCGTCAAGGTGAACGAAAGAGATTTTAGGCTTTTTCAGAATCAGCTGAAATATTCTGTTGAAAACTCCTTTGTTTTCAACGTGAAGAGAAATTTTTCCGTTATCATCGGTTGACCATTTAAGGCCTTCCTTGTGAACGGGGATTTTCTCAAGGTAGTTCTGCGGAATTATTTCTTTTTTATTTTTCATTCTTTTTCGCACGCTTCTTCCAGACGGAGAATTTAAGAACGCTGAGAATAATAAGACCGAATACTGCAAGACCGAGAATGCTCATTGCCCATTCGGGGAGGTTGATGAAGCCTGAAATGTCGATAATCTTGTCAACGCCGAATACCGCAAGAAGAGCGAGAAGAATACCAACAAGACCTTCGCCCGCAATCATACCTGAGCAGAAGAGAGTACCGTTTGAGGTGATTTCTTTCTTTTCGTCGTCTGACTTTTTAAGCTTGTCAACAAAGAGTCTGATAAGACCGCCGACCATAATGCAAGCGTTAAGATGAACGGGAAGATAAACGCCGATAGCAAAGGGAAGAACGGGGATTCCGATAAGCTCAACAACAACTGCGATAACCGCACCGATGATAACGAGAGCCCAGGGAAGGTTATTTTCCATAACGCCTTCAACAATCATCTTCATAAGAGTTGCCTGAGGAGCGGCAAGCTCTTCCGAGCCGAAGCCCCATGCTGTGTCAAGAAGATAGAGTGTGCCGCCGATAGCAAGAGCCGAAGCCACAACGCCGATAATTTCGCCGTACTGCTGCTTTCTGGGGGTTGCACCGAGGAGATAACCTGTTTTAAGGTCCTGTGATGAGTCGCCCGCAATAGCGGCAACAATGCAGATGATTGAACCGATTGCAATTGCGCTCTGAAGACCCTCTGCACCGACAGAGCCTGTGATTTTAAGAACAACTGTTGCGATAAGAAGAGTTGCGATTGCCATACCTGAAACGGGGTTATTTGAGCTGCCTACAAGACCAACCATTCTTGATGAAACGGTTGCAAAGAAGAAGCCGAAAATAACAACGATAATCGCACCGATAAGTGAAACGGGGATAGCAGGTACGAGCCATACTGCAAGGATGAGAATCGCGATTGCAATAAGGATAACCTTCATGCTGATATCGTCTGAAGTTCTGTCCTTTGTGCCGGCTGCAGCGCCCTTCATACTCTTAAGTGAGTCGCCGAATGTTCGGATGATAAGAGGCAGAGTCTTGATAAGGCTGATAATACCGCCCGCTGCAAGAGCGCCCGCACCGATATATCTGATATAGCTGCTCCAGATACCGCTGGCACCGCTTGCGGCAAAGATTTCACCGATTGTCGATGTGCCGGGGTAGAGGATTGTCTCAGCACCGAAAGTTACGATAAGGGGAATAAGCACGCACCAGCTTAAAACGCCGCCCGCGAACATATATGATGAAATTCTGGGACCGCAAATGAAGCCAACGCTCATTACCGCGGGATAAATCTGTGTTCCGATTTCACCCGCAAAGCCTTTGACACGGAGTGAGATTTCACCGGGAACAGCCTTGAGACCGTCGATAACGAATTTAAAGAAAGCCGCAAAGCCCATACCCGCAAAAACGGTAGAAGCGTTTGAGCCGCCCTCTTCACCCGCAAGAAGAACTTCGGCACAGGCAGTGCCTTCGGGGTAAGGAAGAGTGTTATGTTCTTTAACAATAAGAGCGTTGCGAAGAGGAATCATAAAGAAAACACCGAGAAGACCGCCGATAAGAGCGATGATGGTGATGTCAAGGATTCCGGGCTTGTCCATTTTGCCTTCAGCCGCCCAGAGGAAAAGAGCGGGGATGGTGAAAATTGCGCCTGCTGCAAGCGATTCACCTGCAGAGCCTGTTGTTTGAACAATGTTGCTCTCGAGAATGGAGTTTTTACGCATTATAACACGGATAACGCCCATTGCGATAACTGCTGCGGGGATTGAAGCCGAAACGGTCATACCAACGCGCAGACCGAGATATGCATTTGCCGCACCGAAAACAACGGCAAGGAAAATACCCATAATAACGGATGTAACCGTAAGCTCGGGAGTAACCTTTGATGCGGGAACGTAAGGTTTGAATTCTTGGTTATTATTCATAAATTTACCTCAATTACAAAAAAGAGGCCGCGCGAGCGACCCCTTAATATTTAATTATTCGATGTTGCTCTTAAGAGTGTTGAGTTCGTCCTTAAGAGTTGCGGGAAGTCTGTCGAATTTACCGAAGAATTCTTCGATACCTGCAACTTCGTCCTTCCAGAGAGCTGTATCAACGCTGAGGATTTCAGCAAGCTGAGCGTCGCTTACTTCGTCTTCAATACCTTCAAGGTTGATGTCTTCAGCCTTGGGAACGAAGCCGATGGGAGTTTCAACAGCGTCTACCTTGCCTTCGCAACGGTCGATAATCCAGTCAAGAACACGGAGGTTATCGCCGAAGCCGGGCCAGAGGAAATTACCTTCGTCATCCTTGCGGAACCAGTTAACATTGAAGATCTTGGGAGCCTTTTGGGGGTCAAGACCTGCACCGATGTTGATCCAATGCTGCCAGTAATCAGCCATATTGTATCCGCAGAAGGGAAGCATAGCCATGGGGTCACGTCTTACAACGCCTACTGCACCTGCAGCTGCTGCGGTTGTTTCTGAAGCCATGATAGCACCAACGAATACGCCGTGGTTCCAGCTTCTTGACTGATATACGAGGGGAGCGAGTTTAGCTCTTCTGCCGCCGAATACGAATGCTGAAATGGGAACGCCCTG
>JAZQKN010000008.1:0-3100 GCA_045542175.1 Acutalibacteraceae bacterium
GGGAGTCATAAACCAAGCACTGTTTTCATATTCGGTCATAACGCCGAAGCGCCACGAAAGCACCTCTTCCTTGCCGAATTCCTCAACGAGAGCCTCAATGATTGCGCGGATATAATTATAGTAAACGTTATAGTCATCGGGCGGATAGACGTTTGTTCCGAAAAAATTCTCGCTGACGGAGTTTGCTGAATATTTCAGCGGGACGCTGCCGAGCTTGAGCATCGGCTTTGCACCGAGTTCAAGAACGCCGCGGCAGTTTTCAATCAGCTTTGTGAAATCGTAATCGTCGAGCACCGTTCTGTCAAGCGGATTCTTGAAAAGGTCACGCTCTGCCGAGCCGCCCGTACACTGCATAAGCTGAACGTAGTTGACAAACTCAAAAATATTATATTCTTCGCTTGCCTTTGCACCGACGAAGGGATTGCCCTCAATTGACCAGATATTGACGTTGCTTGCAGGATTGGCAAGAATGCCGCCCGTCTGCGAAGCGTCAACGGTGAAGCTGTAGTTATTGATTCTGTCGCCTGCAGAGGGCATAAACAGAGAAAGCACCGTCAGAATCGCTGACATAAAGAATGAAATTACGCTGTTGAAAAATGCCACGAAAAATCGCTCCTTTTAATGAAATGCTTGCAAATTATTCGGCTGTCACCGTAGGGGCGTTCTTTGAACGCCCGAAAACACAAACGGTTTGTGACAAAACTGATATGTATTAATATATCAAACATAAAAGCAAGTGTCAACAAAAAACGGGCTGTCCCCGTCAGGGAAACAACCCGTTGCACCGTTTTTAAGTTCAGCCCACGTCGCTTATTCTGCCCTCGGTGACCTTGAAGGAAAAATTCACCTTCGGCTTTGCGGCTTTCTTATATTCGCTGTAATATTTTATTTCAAAGTGATAGCTTCTCATGGGAATGCCGTTTACCGTACTTTCGTTTATCTGATTGGGACAAAGTCCGAGGCTTTTTATATGCTCAAGAGCCTCTTCTTCCCTTGTGCCGACCTTGAAAAGCTCCATAACCTCGGCGTGCTTTCTTTCCGCATCGTCAAAGGTTTCGGGCGAATCGGGGTAAATGACAACCGACGGCTCAACCGCTGACGTGATTGATATATGCATCGGATAGCCTTTGCGCAGATTTGAATAGCCTTTGCGCGGATTTGAATAGCCTCTCTCGATATAGATATTTGCAGGCCTTGTTTCGGGTTCATACGGACTGATGGATACTTCATCATAAAATCCCATTTCCTCAAACAGCCTTTCGGCTTCTTTTGACGTTTTGTCAACGAAGGTTTTGCCGCATATTTTTTCGGTTATCTCAAGCATTGCGGTGCGCTTTTCCTCTTCGCTGAAAACAATCGGCTCTTCGGGAACGTAATTGTTATAATCCACCTTTTCAAACGCACCTTTGGCGTAAAGATCTCCGATTATGATGCCCGAAAACACAATTGCAATTGCCGTCAGCACGGCGGCACAGACCTTGACGGGTTTCAGCTTTTCTTTTCGGATTTTCGTTTCGTATATCAGCGAAAAGCAGAAGGATGCGGCAAAAGCGGAAACCGCCACAACCGAAAACATACCTGCAAATTCAAGGGTCATCACCACATCGGGCAACGCCTCGTAGCCGCCCGAAGCACTGAAGAGAGCCATAGAAATCAGCGATATGAACGGCAGAAAATATATAAGAGCCATCAGGGCGCTTCTGCCCGCGCTTTTTTTCATTGCGTATTTTATCGGCAGAACCAATGCCGTTGAAAAAATGAACATTGCAAAGTAAAGCAGATATAACGGAAACTCGTATTCGGCCCATGCAACGAACTTTTCGCCGAAGCTGACTCTCCGTCCCCACAGCTCTGTTGCCGCAGACAAAAAAGAAAACGTAACAAAAACGGCAGCAAAAACAATGAGTCCGAAAATATATTCCGCGCCGACACGGTGAGATGCCTTGCAGGGCAACGCTCTCGCATAGCTTTCCCAGGAGGATTTGTCGCTCTCATCCATACCTCTGACAAGCATAAATGCCACATAAACCATATAGATATCAACCGAAAACGGTGCGAACAGTTCGTTCTGAAACAGCTTGAGAACTGCGGAAACGATAAAAATTGCCAACCAAAAGAAAAGCATAGCCCTGGACGAAGCGAATTTTCTGTAAAGCAGACCTTTCATTCCGCCACCTCTTTTCTGATTTTATCTTTCATAATAATAAGCTCTCGCATCGTGAATAACGCCGTCGATAATATCAATGCTCAGGGTCATATCGGCAACGTCATTTCCGAAAGAATCCTCGAGCACAACGTCGAAGCGGTAATTTCTGTAGGGCTTGCCGTTATCAAGATATTCTCCGATATAACTCGGGCAAAGGTCATAGCTTTTCATAACCGCAACCGCATCCGCCTCGGGCATACCGTCGATGAATGACGCTTCGATTTCCGCATACTTTTCCTCGGCATCAAGCGTTTTGATAACCGTCGCCTGCACCTGGGTTGCAACGAAAAGCGTTTCGGGATATTCGGGAGTTGCCGAAAGGTCGGAGGTCACAACGGCAATGGCAAGAGGTTTATCCGCTGAATAGAGTTCGTCATTTCCGACAAGGCAGCCGCCGAAGCCGATTTCACCAAGCCTTGCACGGATATCGTCAATCTTTTTGTCAACGAGCGTTTCGCCGCTTAACGCTTCCATATATTCATACGTTGCTTTGCGTGCAGCCTGATTTTTGCGCTCCCATTCCTCATCGAGCTCCTGACGTTTCTCTTCGTATTCCGTACCGAATAAATCATCCTTCTCAAACGCACCGTCTTTGTTGAGTGCATAAACCGTCACGCCCGAAAATGCAACTGCAACGGCAGTCAGCACCGCCGCAGCCGCAATAACGGCTTTCAGCTTTTTCCTGCCGCTTCTCGTTTCGATGATGACGGAGATAAAATACGATGCGGCATAGAGCAGCAGAGCCGATGCAAGAAGCATAACGATAAACTTCGGTTTGGATATCGAATCGGCGAAATTATAAGTTCTGAACCCCTCATTAATAAGGGAAATCTGCGCGGAGACGATAACGCTGATAAAAATAATCGGAGCAATCGGAATCGCAAACGCAACCGC
>JAZQKN010000009.1:0-23823 GCA_045542175.1 Acutalibacteraceae bacterium
AGTTTCAATCTTATGCGTGCTCTTCGCTGCTTTGATATTCCGGGAATTGATATTATATGGCGTCAGCTTTATCCCGAAAATAAAACCGAAAAGAAAAACGATAAAGTCGGATGTAGCCATGTCGTTCTGTGAGCCAAGGAGTTGGTGAGTTTAATTGTCTTCCTAAGACAGCTTGGCCTCCGACTTAGTTTCAATCTTATGCGTGCTCTTCGCTGCTTTGATATTCCGGGAATTGATATTATATGGCGTAAGCTTTATCCCGAAAATAAAACCGAAAAGAAGAACGATATGAACGGCTACAACGGATTTTGCCCGAGATAAGCTTCATGTGCCGCCGCACAGAACGGCACAAAGTTTGCATTGAGCGAAATTTTCGGCGTTGGCGGTTGCGCAATGACTTACGGTACAATGCGTTACACCGTCGGATATCAGACTGTTCGGGGAATTAACATATTCAATCCGTTCAACTTTCCTCTCGGCCGAAAAGATCAGCTTCTTGCACAGGAGTTACCTGTTTTCACAGATAATCAGCCGTACTGCCGTTATCTCAGCCGGTTCAACAAGTACGTTGAACGTCTTTCATATCTGTCAACACTCGGCAAACGTGTCTGCGAAACAGGGCTTTACTATCCTGTTTCCGATTTTCAGGGCAATTTTAAGGCTGACGTTATGGCGAAAGCTTTTGATAATCTCGGCAGAGCGCTCGAAGATATGACAGTAGATTTTGATATTGTTGACGATGACGTTATTCAGGCTTCAGAGGGTGCGGACAACGGCTGTATTCGCATAGGCAATGCAAATTACAGAAATATCGTCATTCCCGAAGGAGCTTTCATTCCGCCGCAGACTCAAACGGTTCTTGAGCGTTTTATCAAAGGCGGCGGAAGGGTTTCACATACTCTTACAAATCTTAAACCTGTAATTGATATTGATGGCAAAGGTTTGAGAGCGATGCACAATGAAGCCGAAAACGCAGAGCTGTTCTTTTTATTCCGTGAATGCGGCGACAGCGAAAATTACGCTATACATCTGCCCTCGTCAAACGGTTATCTGCTTGATTTGGAAACTGGAAGATTACAACGTTTCGAAACAGAAAACGGATATCTTAACCTTTCTCTTGCCATAGGCGAAACGGCTGTCATAATGCTTACAGACGAAACTTTTGATGCTGAAAGCAAGAAAGAATTCAGCTATAAAGCCGATATTTCCGACGGATTCCTTTTCCGTAAAGAGACCGAACTCTCATTCGGTGAAAACGGATTTGAAAATATCAGATATTCCGAAAAATTCGTTTCCGTTAATCTCGGTGATTGGGCAAATATAATCGGCAGTGATTATTCAGGAAGCGGAGTTTATGAAGCTGAGTTTACACTTCCGAGAGAAAAGATCCGAAAAGAAGGAGAAATTGATCTCGGCAAAGTGCATTATGCGGCTGAGGTTTATCTCAACGATAAACCGTTAGGAACTGCTCTGATGCCTCCGTACAGACTGAAAATACCTGCAAACATTCTTGCCGAAAACAACAAACTGAAAATAGTTGTAACCAACACGTCGGCAAACAGGTATGTTCATACAGACTACTTTGACAAACGGAACATCAAAGAGCTGTCTCCGTATTTTGAGGCAGAGCTTGAATTTGCCAAAGATCTGGTTTCAGGCGGACTTTACGGACCTGTAACACTTTATGCGGAATGATACACGATTCCTATGAAAGAGCAATAATTACAATATGTTGAACAGTCAGATAAATCAGAATTTGTAGGATAAAAGCTATGATTAACGCTAATGAATACGGTTTTTTACCTGAAAATAATGCACATAAAAACTCCGAAGCTCTTCAAAAAGCGATTGACAACGGCGGAGTAATTGAAATTACCGCTGCGGGTGTTTATAAAATTTCCGAACAAATTGAAATCGGAGATAACACAAAGCTTGTGTTCCGTGAAGGAGTTATTCTTCAACGTGAGGCGAGCGAAAGCGGCGTTAACGGCAATGCATTTATCAATAAAGGTGCGCTTAAGGGTGAATACAACCGAAACATCGAAATTATCGGATTGCATCTTGAATGCAACGGTGTTGAAAGCAACGACTTTGGTGTGAACAGCCGCATTGCGGGCTTGCGTGCACAGGTTGCAATGATTTACGTTGAAGATTTGAAAGTCGACGGTTTCCAATGTCACGGTTTACTTGAAAAGGACTATGCAATTCAGGTCAGTGCATTCAAAAACATCGTTCTTAACGATTTATACATAACAGGAAACAAAGACGGGGTTCATCTTGGTTGGGGCGACGGATTTGTTATCAGTAACGGCAGATTCCGCACGTTTGATGACCCGATAGCTCTCAACGCTTTTGATTAAGTCGGAGGCCAAGCGGTCTTAGGAAGACAATTAAACTCACCAACTCCTTGGCTCACAGAACGACATGGCTACGATCCGACTTGTTCATCTTGGTTGGGGCGACGGATTTGTTATCAGTAACGGCAGATTCCGCACGTTTGATGACCCGATAGCTCTCAACGCTTTTGATTACGCCACATCAAACACTCACGTAGGCTGGATCGAAAACGGAATAATCGAAAACTGCGTTGATCTGGATGACAACTCAACAACAGGCTTTTTCTGCAGAATTCTTGGCGGTGCGTGGTGCAGATGGCACAAAGGAATGCAGGTTCAGCACTCGGATACCGTTGCGGTTAACGGCAAAACATACCGCGTTCTTATGAATCCGAAAGACGGAAAGCTTTATACCTCCCAAACTCCGCCCTGCCACGAAAAGGGAATTGCAGAATATGACGGCATTAACTGGGTTGCCATACGCGATACGGAAGAATTGGACTGCGGTTGCCGTAATATTACAATACGGAATTGCACCCTTCAGAAAAAGCGCGGCACAGGAATTGCAATAAGTCTTAATTACGACACCTATGCACGCAGTTATTACCCCGGTTGCACGTGCACGCCTCAAAGCGGAATCACAATTGATAACGTCGTTCTTGAAAATGACGTGGATATTCTGTTGCATTCAACTTATCCATCGGAAAACATAACGCTCAAAAATATAGATTTCAAAAACTCAAAGCTTTGTTTTGATGCCCTGACAAAAGCTGATAAGCTCGTGTATCCTGAGGTTTTGATAAAAACAGAAAACGTTGTTTTCGGCGAAAGCACAATAAAAATTGACCCAAAGCATCCGATAAAAATATGCTCTGTGAAATAATAAATAATTTTTTAGACTGCCCTTGACAGGCATTTCATTAAATAACTATGAAGTCCGCAGGTTTTCTGCGGGCTTCTTTTTATATGTCCGCACAAAAATTCAAGTTGTATTTTGTTGTGTTTGTGATATAATTTTTACAGATATGACTGAAGTGTATTATTTGGTGAATTCAAATATATTGAACGGTCAAGATAAACTTGAGTTTTTTGAACTTATTACCGTTTTCTTTTCAGGAGAGACTGATATGGATTTTACAAAATATCTTTTTTGTTATTTTACAGGTAATTCGCCCGATGAGGAAAGAATTCATTTTGCTGTTTCCGACGATGGTTATAATTATACCGGTATAAATCACGGCAAGCCCGTAATCATCCAGACAAAAGGCAAAAAATGCTGCCGTGATCCTTTTATATTCCGTGACCAAAACAATATATTTCACATTATTGCTACGGATATGAGATCTCAGGACGGTTGGAGCAGTAACAATTCAATGATTTTATGGGACAGCAGTGATTTAATCAATTGGCATAACGAACGCATAATTGATTTTTCCCGTTTTGAAGAAACAAAGAACGCGGACAGAGTATGGGCACCGCAGATTATCTATGATAAATTCAGAAATGAATATATGATTTACTGGACTCACCACAACACCGATGACGGTTTGGATACAATCACCTGGTATGCTTATACCAAAGATTTTCGACGTCTCACAACCTCGCCCAAAGTTCTTTTTAAACCTAAAAGCGGTATGTGTGCAATTGATGCGGATATAATCGAGCATAATGGAAAATATTATCTTTTTCAGGCTGACGGAGAAAAAGAAGCTATTTGTTATTGCGTGGCAGATAAACCCGACGGACCTTACTATGAGCCTGATGATAACAAGGTTTCCGTTGCCGATACCGCACTTGAAGGTAACTGTATTTACAGAATACTTGGCACAGATAAGTTTGTTTTGATTGCCGACCAATTCAAAAAGGGCGGATATTTTATGCAGGAAACAACTGATCTGATTAATTTCAGTAAAGTTGATGAAAGCAATTTTTCTCTCAATCATCTGAAACCGCGCCACGGCTCTGTTCTTCATATTACCGAACAGGAGTACGGGCTTTTGAAAAACGCAACCTTTTAAATTGAATGAACTCAAATGACATTATATTTATTATAAAGGAGAGAATAAAATGCAAGCTATAATCAAATTTGTGTTTACGATTTTCACAACCGTTTCTATTCTTTGCACAAATCTGCTCTTCCCAGCTACCGTTTATCCCGAAAGCGAAAACTTTGATTTTTCGTTTCTTCAGTATCCCGATGAGGCAATTATAACGCTTGAAGAAGCGGGTCTTACCGAGCAGGAGCTTGTCGGCAGAGCATCGGCTGAGCTTCCCGAATACGTTCAGTCGGGCGGATATGACGATATAAACGGTATAACAGTTTCGCCGTATTACACGGCAAAGATAAGCGGGAAAGAAATCCCTGTTTATGCTTCGGTGGTTTTCATACGCGTTGACGATACAGGTACTCTCCATTCCTTCTCTGAAATTTATGTTGATTCAAGTGAAGAGTTTTCGTTCAACATTGAGATAACGGGTGCTGATGTTGAGCTGAAAAATGCCATTGTTCTGCCCGAATCGCACGGAGTAAAAGCCGCTTGCCAAAATAACACGGTAACTGCATCTATAAACAAAACGGGTATTTACACCTTCCTTTTCAACAATGCAAATCAATATTACGGTTATACGCTCATGGTGCGTGAAAAAGTTGATGAGGATAAAGAAATTGCAACTTACATAGAGAAATACGGAGAGGATAATGTCTGGGTTATTGATAAGGGTGTGTATCAATACGACTATGTCAACCTTGTTGCACACAATAATCTGGTTATTTATCTTC
This sequence comes from Acutalibacteraceae bacterium, assembly GCA_045542175.1. Taxonomy (GTDB): domain Bacteria; phylum Bacillota; class Clostridia; order Oscillospirales; family Acutalibacteraceae; genus CAG-177. Next base: position 5,116 of record JAZQKN010000009.1, read on the forward strand.
GTGAAGGTGCTTACGTGATTGCAAACCACCTTTATGATATTGACTGCGCCGAAGATGAAAACAAATATTGGGAGCCTACTGCACCTGGAGATAATTCTATAGGACTTACAAGGTATCCGTTTATTAATTTTTATAATTGCAACAATATAACCCTTGCGGGCAGAGGCGTAATAGATATGACCCGTCTTGACAGAAGAGAGAGAAGGGGCGTTGTTTTCACCAACTGCAGCAACGTAAACGTAAGAGATGTAAAAATCATCAATTCGCCTGAATGGTCGTTTATTTCCTATTGTTGCACCGACGTAAACATTGATAACGTTGATATCATCGGAAACCGAGGCAACTGCGACGGCTTTGCAATCTGCAACAGCCACAATGTTACCGTTGACAACTGCTTTGCAAGAGTGGCAGACGATACGTTTGAAGTAAAAGCACTCGGCGGCACAATGGACAGCAGAAATATCACATTCACAAACTGCATTGCCTGGGGCGGATATGCACGGTGCTTTGGTATTACAGGCGAAGTCAACAAAAAGATTTCCGATGTCGCCTTCCGTGACTGTGCCGTAATTTACCGTGACGGTATATGGGATAATGACAGAATCGGTTCGCTTGTTGTTGTGGCCGAGCAGACTGCCGGCGGTATTGACGGCATACTTTTTGAAAACATTGAAATTTTCCGTGACGAAGGCAGACCCATTCTTGTAAAGATTTATGACGAGGAAGCGGAAAATTTTGAAATAAAAAATGTTGTGTTCAGAAACATTTCCTATACTTCATACATGAATCCCAAAATAGCAGGTACCGACAGCAACACAAACACGGTACAGGTTGAACTTGATAATATCACGGTTTGCGGAAAGCGTCAGCAGTTCCCGAAAACAAAGTTCAGCATCGGAAAATACTGTGAAGTAACTGCTGATTAGTTTTTTAATCGGTAATCCTTGCTGTTGTAAGCATAACACCGATTGTGTTCACAGAAAGCCATATCTTAACGCCGAGCGTTAAATAACCTTGAAGTCCGCAGATTTTCTGTGGACTTCTTTTTATATGTCCGCACAAAAATTCAAGTTGTATTTTGTAGCATTTATGATATAATTATCACAACAAATCAGTGCCAATAAAAAAGAGGAAAGATTATGTCCAAGCAAAAATCAACCATGGTCACCGACCTTACAAACGGCAGTGTCACCAAACTGCTGCTTAAATTCGCATTCCCGTTATTTGTTTCAAACGCACTTCAGGCTGTATATAATATTGTTGATATGATCGTTGTCGGACAGTATATAGGCGGCGAGGGTATGTCAGCCGTTTCTATCGGCGGAGATGTTCTGCATCTGCTTACCTTTGTAGCCATGGGATTCTCGTCTGCGGGTCAGGTGATCATCTCACAGGACGTGGGCGCAAAGCGTATGGACGCCGTCAAGAAGACAATAGGTACTATGTTCACCTTCCTTCTCGGTATATCGGTTGTTATTTCCGTCGGCTGCTATTTCATCCGTAACTTAATGCTTGATTTACTTAACACGCCCGCTGAGTCCTACGATTTCACAATGGACTATACCGTTACTTGTATTCTCGGGTTATTCTTCATTTACGGTTATAATATCGTAAGTGCAATTCTTCGCGGTATGGGTGACAGCCGCCGACCGTTTGTATTCATTGCAATTGCCGCAGTAGTTAATATGGTGCTTGACCTGTGGTTCGTTGCGGGCTTGAATATGAAGGTTTTCGGTGCAGCATTGGCAACCGTAATCTCGCAAGGATTAAGCTTTGTTATCGCGCTTGCATATTTGTACATAAAAAAAGAGAGCTTCGGATTCGATTTCAGACCCGCCTCTTTCAGAATCGACCCTCAGGCATTCAAAAAACTGGTTGCTCTCGGCGTACCTATGGCAATCCAATCCGCAGCCATTAACCTTTCAAAGATTGTTCTTACATCGTGGATTAATCTTTACGGTGTTGTCTTTTCGGCACTCTCGGGACTCTACAACAAAATCAATATGATGATCGGCATTGTTTCCCAATCATTCACCACCGCCGGCAGCACAATGGTGGGTCAGAGTCTCGGTGCAAAAAAATATGAACGTGTGCCTAAAATTATGAAAGTGGTTTTATACAGCAGCGTTCTTATCTCCACAGTACTTGCCGCCGCACTGTTTTTCTTCTCCGAGCCTATCTTCAGAATGTTTACCGGTGACAAGGAAGTGCTTGCCGTAGCGTCCATAGTTGTTCTTCCTGCAATTCTTAATATGTACGGTTCCGCTACCCGTTCCGTAAGCTTTTCACTTATGAACGGTTCAGGCAATGCAAAACTGAACTTTGCCGTTGCCGTCATCGACGGTATAATAAGCCGTATCGGCATTTCGGCTCTGCTTGGCTTTGCGGTTGGAATGGGTTGCCGCGGTTTCTGGTACGGTGATGCACTGGCAGGCTTTATGCCTATGGTCATAGGTCTCATCTTCTTTTTATCGGGCAGATGGAAAAAGGATAAATCCGAATAAATTGAAATAAAAATAAGAGCGGGAGACCAGGTCTCCCGCTCTTTTGCTGTCAAATTACATTTTTATTTAACCGATTTAACGCATTCAAATGCACTTCTTGTTGCATCTGCAATTCTGCCGACCTTCTCACCGTCTCCGATAAGATAAACGTTTTTCATTGTTCCGCTCAGTTCATTATACAGAGCGTTTTCGCTCTTTGCACCGAGTGAAAGCACAACGGAATCAGCTTCAATTTCGGATTTTACTCCCTTTTTATCTTCGATAACGATTGCGTTATCCTTTATTGCAACAAGCTTTTTTGACGGATAGAATTTTACGTTTTTCCCGCCGAGTCTCGGCAAGATATCGTTAACGTGCTGATGCCATACTTCGGGTGCAATTTCATCAGCCATCTCAACAACGCTTACTTCGTTATCCGTTACGGCAAGTAATTCTGCGGTTTCAAGTCCCGTCATACCGCTGCCGATAACCGCAACCTTTTTGCCTTTAAGAGAAACGGTGCCGTCAAGAATCTCGGTTGTTGTGTAAACGTTTTCTTTATCATAGCCGTCAATGAATTTCGGCTTTGCGGCATAAGCTCCTGTTGCACAAACAACCGCATAAGGCTGCATTTTTTCTGCAAATTCTTTTGTCACTTCGGTATTCATCATAAATTCAACACCGAGCTTTTCACAGCTTGTATGTAAATCTTCAATGCACCAATAAAGCTTATCCTTATGAGGGGGCTTTACGGCAAGGTCAACCTGACCGCCGAGCTTGCCGCTCTTTTCGGCAACGGTTACGTCAAAACCTCTTTTTGCAAGCAATTCCGCCGCAGTAAGACCCGCGGGTCCTGAGCCGACAACAAGAATCTTTCTTCCGTTTCCGTTGTTTTCAAGCTTATAATCCTCACTGCCGACAAACGGATTGACCGCGCAGTAACCGTGGTCGCCGATATATGCGTTATTCTGCATACTTTCGATACAGTAAAGACAACAGATGCAGCGTTTTATATCTTCGGGATGGCCGCTTTCGGCTTTCTTTGCCCAATAAGGGTCGGCAATATGAGGTCTGCCGAGCGAAATCATATCCTGTGCACCTTCGTTGAGCTGTGCTTCAGCCTGCTCAGGGCTTCTGATAAGATTTGCGGCTATAACGGGAATACTTACTGCGTTTTTGACCGCCTGTGCCATATATTTTCTCCAGCCGCATTCAAATGAAGTCGGCTCGAGCCAATAGTTAAACGTATCGTAAGAAGCTGACGAAACGTCGATGGCATCAACGCCTGCTTTTTCAAGCCTTTTCGCCATTTCAACGCCTTCGGTCAGGTCGTAGCCCTTACCAGCTTTGCCTATCATCGAATAGCATTCGTCAACGGTAAGACGTACTATAATCGGAAAATCCTTGCCGCATTTTTCTTTTATTCCGCTTATTATCTCAAGAATGAATCTCATTCTGTTTTCAAGACTGCCGCCGTATTCATCGGTACGCTTGTTTGTGTTAGGTGATAAAAACTGCTGAAGCAGATATCCGTGAGAAGCGTGAAGCTGTACACCGTCACAGCCCGATTTTTTAACTCTTTCCGCCGCGGCAATAAAATCGTTTATAAGATTTTTGATTTCTTTTTTTGTGAGCGCTCTGTTGTTGCCGTCTGAAAAATAGCTGTTTTCACACTTTGAAGGCGCAACAACTCTGGGCACAAGGTGGTGCTTCATCAAAAGCTTGCCCGCGGGCACAACTTTATAAAGCATACTCTTAAAGAAAGGCATAGCTTTATCACAGGCAATGCTTAAAGGCAAAGTACCGATAAGCAGACCCATATTCTGTCTGCCTGGGTGATGAAGCTGAACAAAAAGCTTTGAGCCGTGGGAGTGAATGCGTTTTGCAAGCTCTGCCATACCTTCAATCTGATAATCGTGGCTCATACCGAGCTGTGCAAAAGCAGAGCCGCCCGTAACGTCATTAACTCTTGTTATTTCAGTGATAATAAGACCCGTGCCGCCCTTTGCTCTTTCTTCATAGTAATTCATAAGCTGCTCGGTTGTTCTGCCGTCAAACTGACCGAAATCCATAAGCATGGGTGCCATACATATTCTGTTTTTGATTTCAACGTTTCCGATTTTTATCGGAGAAAAAAGAGTTCCGTACTTCATATCGCACAAATCCTTTCATTCAAAGCCCTTTCTGTTTAAATTTTAACATTATTCTTTGCAAAACGCAATATCTTTGTTGACACGTCAGCCGCTTTGGAATTATAATATTGACGTAGCACAACGCTGTAGGAGGAGATATTTGTGATTAAAAACAAAAAAATAGTACTTACGGGTGCAAACAGCGGTATCGGTCTGGAAGTTCTGAAAATTCTTGCCGCTGAAAAAACAAATAAAATTCTTGCCGTTGATATTAACGGCGACAAAATGAACGGATTTTCGGATAACGTTATTCCGTTTATCTGCGACGTTTCTTCCAAGGAAAACGTTGACCTGATTTTCAACAAAGCAAAAAAGGCTTTCGGAAAGATTGATATCTTCTACGCCAATGCAGGCTATCCTTATTATGAGCTTATGGATTACACCGACTGGGACAGAACTGCAAGAATGTTTGAAACAAACGTATACTCCCCCATTTATTCATATCAGAAATACGTAAGACACTTAAACGGCAGAAAGGGTCACTTTGCAATTACAATTTCAGCAATCGGCAAAATGGCTATGCCCGGCTTCACAACGTATTCAGCTTCAAAGTTTGCAATGGAAGGCTTCCAGCAGGGAATCAGATTTGAACTTCCGAAAAACGTTAAGCTCACCTGCCTTTACCCCATCGCAACCGACACCAATTTCTTTGCCGCCGCAAACGAAGAAACTTTCGAGCGCCCCTTCCCCGTGCAGAGCCCCGCAGTTGTAGCAAAGAAGATGGTCAAGGGCATTGAAAAAGGCAAAAAGAGCGTTAACCCCAGTTTCCTTTTTACACTTTCTGGAGTTCTTTTTGCAATTCTTCCGCCCGTCAAAAAAGTATACCTTGCTCTTGAAAAAGGCAAACTCAAGAGATTTGCAAATAAAATCGGAAAGCACGTTGACTGAAACCGCTGAAGGAGTGAGCTTTTATGAAAAAGTACGTAAAAGAGATTGCAGTGTTACTTATTCAGCTTTTCGCGTTTTATATTTTTCCGCTCTTTGCAGGTCCGACCGACGCAATGGGAATGGTGGTTCTGATTTTAGCGGCAACGGTGTTGCTCTCGCTCGTGCTCGGAATAATATCAGGCAACAAGCTGAAATTTATCTATCCCGTCGCTGTTGCCGTACTCTTTATCCCCTCGGTGTTTATCCATTATAACGAATCGGCGCTCATTCACTCCGTCTGGTATCTGACGGTATCGGCGGTCGGTTTGTTATTCGGTTCGGCTTTACGCTTATTAATCTGCAAAAAATCAAAATAACAAATTTTTCACGAGAGGTACCGTTATGAATTTTAACGTAAATAATTTCATCTGGACCAGAGAGCCTGCAAGCTTCTCGGTAACCGAAAACAAAATTGAAATTGTCACAAAGCCAAACACCGATTTATGGCAAAGAACTTACTACCATTTCAGAAATGACAACGCACCCGTTTTTCAGACGGAAACAGAAGAGAAGTTTTTCTCTTTCGTTGTTAAAACAGAGTTTGAAAGCAAACACAGATTCGATCAGTGCGGAATTGTTATGTACCTTGATTCCGATAACTGGCTGAAAGCTTCAATCGAATATGAAAACGAAAAATTCCAGCATCTCGGAAGCGTTGTAACCAATAACGGATATTCCGACTGGGCAACAACCGAAATCGACGCAAACATCAAATCAATGTGGTACAGATTCAGCAGAAGAGACGATGATTACTGCATTGAGAGTTCCGATGACGGCAAGGTTTTCAAACAGATGCGTGTTTGCCATATGTGGAACGGCGGAGGAAAAATCCGTTTCGGCATTTATGCCTGCAGTCCCGAAAACTCATCGTTCAAAGCCACTTTCACCAATATGAAAATTACGGAATGCAAATGGCTCGCTCATGACGGTCAGCAACCTGATGAAGAATAATCCATATTATTTTACAAAAAACGGACAAAGCTTTACAGCTATGTCCGTTTTTTAGTTTTCATAAGCTGAATTTTAAAAAACAGATATTTATTTGTTTATATTAAATATATATATCTTGACTTTGTTTATAACATATATTAAAATTGTATAAATAGCAAAAAGATTGAGGAGACGGTAAAATGAAAAAAGAAAAAACCGCAATCAACACCCCTCCGGCAAACGCTCTTTCAGGAAACACAGGTAAACACATAACAAAATTTGAATACGTATGCCTTATGCTTGCCCGAATCGGCGGTATGTTCGGAACAACCCTCACAGGTACACTTGCGGCGGCATTTTTGCACGAGCTTTATTTCGGCCCCGTAGGAGTCAACTCAGATGAAATCGCAAGCATTCTTGCAGTTCAGACAACAATTACAACCGTACTCGGTATAGTAATCGGTTTTATTTCAAGCATTATTATCCAGAAATGGAAATCACGTTGGGGCAGATACCGTCATTGGTACGTTATCTGTGCTATTCCCGTTTTTGCGTTGACCGTTCTGTATTTCTACGTACCTGAAGGCTGGACCGTTCAACAGATGACTATGCTCAGATACGGTATCGCTTGCTGTCAAACAGTATTCAATGCGTTCAATAACGCAGGTCAGAACGTTGCTCAGGTTATTTCTCCCAACCCGAAAGAAAAGAAAACCGTTGCTACAATATGGCAGTTATCATATTATCTCGGCTACGGTGCCGCATACCTCGGCACGTTTATTTACGGCCTTTTCAGCGACGACAAGAACTCAATGTATATGACTCTTGCTCTTGTTGCCGCAATCGTTACTGCTTTCGGTAACCTTATGTGCGGTTTCTTCTGCAAAGAACGTATCGAACTTCCCAAGAAAGACAAAATCAAGATTTCAAAAGAGCTTTTTGCTCTTTTCAAGCACAAAAACTACCGTGCATATCACTTTATGCAGTGGTCAAATACCTTTGCAACTATCGGAAGATTCACAACATATCTTGTAGCAATCACCGTAGGCTCCTCAAAGAATCTTCTTCTTACACTTCCCACCGCTATCGGTACTGTTGTGGGTAACGTTATCACAACAAAGCTTTCCAAAAAGTATGAACCCACAAAACTGCTTAAGCTCTGCGGACCTTATGCAATTATTTCGGCAAGCGTTCTCTTTGGTATTTGCTTTATTGAAGCAAAAATGGGTCTTATGTTCTTCTCGGGCTGGAACAGCATCTTCTTCTACGTATTCTACTTCCTTTTCGGTGTAGGCATCGGTATTCAGGAGCTTTCCAACTCACACTTCAACGTTGAATATTACGATTATCTTGAATGGCTGACAGGCGACCGTATGGAAGCTATTCAGGGCATTGTTCCCGGCTGGGTACAGTCAGCGCTCAACTACCTCAAAGAGCTTATGATTCCCTTTATGATTGCTTGGGTTGGCTATAAGTCATCGGCAGAAGGCGACCTTGTTGCTACAATGCAAGCTGAGCCTACATATATGAAAACCTGCCTCTGGCTTCTTGCATTCGTTCTTTTCGGTTACGCTATCAGCAATACCCTCAAAGCTATCATTCTCAAGACAATGTATGACGTTGAAGGCGAAAAGAAAGAGCAGATGTACCGCGAGCTTGAAGTTATGAGAGCAGAAAGACACAAGGAAAACGAAGCTGTTTCGTCAAATTAATTTTATCTGAACGGAGAAACAAAATGAGCTGTAACGGTTATAAATGGTACGTGGGTGTCCCCCACTGTCACACGGTTGCCTCTGACGGCGGGCTGACCCTTGAACAGGTTATTGCCAAAGCAAAAAAGAGCAAGCTTGATTTTCTTATAATTACCGACCATAACGTTAACTGCAAGGATTTTCCTGCGGTTGACGGCTTGACTCTCATTTACGGTGCGGAGCTTACAAAACACGGCGGTCACTGTAATATGTGGGGTGTTAAAGACGTTATTGACCAGGCGGATTACGATACCTGTGAAAGCTACGAAGACTTTTTACGCGTAAAAAACGAAGCCAAAAGACGCGGTGCCGTTATCTGTATGAATCATCCCCACTGCAAGCAGTGTCCGTGGAGATGGGAAATGAACGCTGCTGACGTTGACGTGCTTGAGGTCTGGAATGCACCCACTCACTTCGATAATCTTGAATGCACCGAGTGGTGGCACGAGCAGTTGAGAAACGGCCATAAGCTCCCCGTTGTCGGCGGAAGCGATTATCACAAAGACTACGTTGTAACAAACCTTCTGACCTGGCCGGTTACTTACGTTTATGCAAAATCAAACTCTCCCGAAGATATACTTGATGCTATTCTGAAAGGTCACACAACAATCTGTTTTGACGTAGGCACAACGTTTGTTGATATTGTGAGCGGTGACTCGGTTTTAGGCGACACCGTAAAGCTTGAGGAAAACACAAGCATTACAGTAAACGTTAAAAAGCTCAAGAGAAATCATAAGCTGATTGTTTTTGATAAAGACGGAGAATGCTTCTCATACACAGCAAAGAAAACACAGGATTATTCCGTAACTCTTCCCGTTAAGAAAGACGGATTTATGTGTGCTCACGTTGTTTTTGAGCCCGGATTCTTATACAGTAAAATTCACGATATTGCAATCGCATCAAGAATTCCTGAGCAAAAGGGTATGAAATTGCCTCCCCTGATTTTTGCTCAGAGCGGTGCAATCTATTTTGAAAAATAAACAATAACAAAAAACCACTTCACGCTGTTGCCTTTATAGGCACAGAATGAAGTGGTTTATTTTTTATTCAAGAGTCAGCGTTGCGTTATGGTCATCAATACCGTAGTTTCCGCCGGTGTTTTTCAGCAAATCGTAAAGGTCTGCTTTTTTGCCGTCCCAGCCTTTGACGTCAATCTTTTTGAATATGAAAGATATTCTCTTAAGAAGGCCGAGCCATACGTCACCCTTCGGGGTGCCTTCAACAAAAGTCTGATTACCCTCGAAAGCACCGCGCACAAGCTCGGTTGCATAATCAAGCGCGCGCATCTTTTTAATGCTCTTATCACATCTGATAAACAGCAGTTTTGCAAGAGTGCCGACTTTCACTTTACACAGAATTTTTCCCGCAAGGCGAAGACCTTTATTTGTCATTCCCTTATCCTTGATGCCAAGCTTTCTCATGGCCCGCGGTGTATCGTCTCTCATATCAGTAATGAGATTTACAATCATTGAATCAAATCTGTCTTTAAGATATTTTTTGCAGTCGTGCGTATCCCATTCAAAATCGGGAGTGGGAATGCTTTTGATATCAACCGTTTTTTTATCAACAACCGTTACGAGTCTTATATATGCGGGGTCAGCTATAATCGCACCCGTTGTTATATCGTAAAGCTTGTTACCTTTTTCGGTAATGAATTCGTTGATGCTCTGGTTGTGCATATGTCCCGTAAAAATAATATGTATTCCGTTATCGGCAAGGAAGGTTGCAAATTCGTGAGCATCCCTGATAAGGCTTTTGCCGATTAGCGAAAACAGGGGCTGAATCGGTAGAATCGGATAATGGCACATTGCAACAATAGCCTGGTTATCCCTCTTTGCCTTTTCTGCCTGCTCTTTAATCCATTCGCGTTGCTCTTCGAAGAAATAATAATTCCCATCCTTTTTAATGTCGCAGTTAATCGCCATAAGACGCACGTTATCCGAAAGCTGAGCAACGTAAGAAAGATGCTCTCTGTCCTCGGCTATCGCATCACCGAAGCCGAAATCCTTATATATATCGTAAAGCTCGCTTCTTTCAGTGTGCTCGGGCGAATATCTGCCGTTTTCACCGAAAGCAAAGGTATCTTCTCTTTTGGTTTTGAAATCGTGGTCGGCGGTAACGACGTAAATCTTTTTACCGCTGTTTTTTAAATCATAAAGAAGCTTGATAAAACCTTCGTGACTCTTTTTCTCACCGTTAAAAGTCAGGTCGCCCGCTATAAGCACCGTGTCTGCCTCGTTGGCATTTTTGAGAAACTCAAAAACGCTTTTGCTTATGTTTTCGTTTTCGGCAAAGCACTTTTGCTCGTAACGCATAAAATCTTCGTACTCTTTGCCGCTGCAGCCGAGTGCTGTATCGAAGAAATGCGGGTCTGCCATAACGTAAAATTTTGTTTGATTCATTTTCATTTCTCCCGCGGTTTGATGATAACATATTACCAAAAACCAAATAAAAATGCAAGCTTTACGTCGCCCGGAGTTTTTATAATATTTCGTTATATATCTTGTTTTTTATTGATACTTATATTAAAATTAAACGTAAGGATATTCAAAAATTTATTCACAGGAGAATTCAGCTATGCTCAGAAAAAGACAGGTCCATCTTGATTTTCACACAAACGGTACTCTGCCCGTTGGCAAAAGCTTTTCAAAAGAACAGTTTCAGGCTGCTTTAAAAGCGGGTCACGTTGATTCAATAACGGTTTTTTCAAAGTGTCATCACGGCTGGTCATATCATCCCACTCAGGCTAACGAAATGCATCCCTGCCTTGACTTTGACCTTCTCGGCGCTCAGCTTGAGGCTTGCAAGGAAATCAACGTTAAAGCTCCCGTATATATTTCAGCGGGTTTTGATGAAAAAGATTATGTAAAACACCCCGAATGGCATTACGTTGGCTCTGCCGACAGAGCCGACTATGAAGAATACAAAAACGAAGTTCATTTTCACCTGCTTTGCTTCAACACAGGCTATCTCGACGTACTCTGCGCACAGATTGAAGAGGTTATGCAGAAATATAACCCCTGCGGAATTTTCCTTGATATTATTTATCCCAAGGTTTGTTACTGTGACAAGTGCCGTGCGGATATGAAGGCTCTCGGAATGGATATCGAAAACGAAGATGACCGCCAGAAATTTGCGGTTATGACCTTCAATAAATATACACAGGCTACCAATGCCGCCGTCAGAAAATACAGCTCAACCGCAACAATTTTCCACAACAGCGGTCACGTACCCAAGGGTAACTACGATTTTATTGACAGTAACACTCATCTTGAGCTTGAAAGTCTGCCCACAGGCGGCTGGGGTTACGACCATTTCCCGCTTTCTGCCGCCTACGTGCGTACGCTCAAGGATACCGATTTCCTCGGTATGACGTGCAAATTCCACCACAGTTGGGGTGAATTCGGCGGTTTCAAGCACCCCAACGCACTTATCTACGAAACCTCACTTAGCATTGCAAACGGTGCGGGCTGCTCAATCGGCGACCAGATGCACCCTCTGGGCGAAATGAATATGGCAACATACGGTCTTATCGGCAAGGCTTATGCCCTTGTTGAAGAAAAAGAGCCGTGGCTTGACGGCGCAATCAACGTTGCCGATATTGCCGTGCTCAGTGCCGAAGCTACAACAGGCGGCCGCGACGAAAAAGCCGACATCGGCGCAAACAGAATGCTGCTTGAAGACGGATATCTTTATAATTTCATTGACAGCTCAATGGATTTTTCACCCTATAAACTGCTTATTCTTCCCGACGTTTCGGGCTTTGACGATGAAACCGTTACAAAAATCAGAAGCTTTGCCGACAAGGGCGGTAAAATTATCGCAAGCGGTGAGGCATTGATTAAAGACGGAAAATTCATTCTCGATACAGGTGCCGAATACAAAGGCGAAAACGAATTCAATCCCACCTATCTTATCCCCTGCTATGAAACCGTAAACGGCACAACGGAATACATTATGCGTTGCAATTCATACAGAATCGATGCAAACGATTGCGAAATTGCGGCTTACGTGCAGAATCCCTATTTCAACAGAACAATGGAACATTTCTGCTCTCACGCGCACACCCCCAACAACCCCGAAGAAAGCTTCCCCGCTGCAGTAATCAAAGGAAACGTTGCATACATCGGCTGGGATATTTTTACCGCTTATGCAAAGCACGGTCACCTTTGCTTCAAAGAGCTTTTCTCGCACGTTATCGGCAAGCTTATGGGTGATGAAGCAACCGTTGTTGCAGAAATCCCCGACAAAGCGGTTGTTACCTATGCAAGACAGGAAAAAGAAAACAGAAACATTCTTCATCTCCTTTTTGCCCACACAACAGTCAGAGGCGAAAAAACTGAGGTTATTGAAGATACTGTTCCGCTTTACAACGTAAAGTGCAGTGTGAAAGCCGATAAAAAGCCGTCAAAGATTTCTCTTGTGCCGTCGGGTCAGGAGCTTGATTTTGAATTTGTTAACGGCAGAGCGGAATTCACCGTGCCCGAGGTCAACATTCATCAGATGGTTGAAATCAAAGATTAAAATATCTCTTTTAAACAACAAAAACCACTCAAGAATACTTGAGTGGTTTTTTATCAGTCTTTAAAATACTCGTTGATGATTTTCATTCTGCTTTCCTGTTTTACTGAAAACGGACATCGGCTTTCACAGTGTCCGCATTGTAAACAGGCATCGGCTTTGACCGAAAGCTTTGTATAGTGGTTTGCCGCAACGGTATCGCCCGCCAAAGCCAAGTCATAATACTTGTTGACAAGACCGATGTCAATTCCCGCGGGACAAGGCTGACAATGGTTACAGTAAACGCAAGTGCCCATAACGGTATCTGCGGTAAAACTGCCGATAACGGAATAATCCTTTTCCTCTTCGCTCGCCGTAAGAAATCCGAGCAGTGTATCAAGATGCTCCATAGTCTGCACACCGGGTACGGCAACAAGCACGCCCGGTCTGTCAATGGCATACTGAAGGCACTGCGTGTGAGTGAGTGCCACGCCGAAAGGCGATTGCTCCGCAGTAAGAAGCTGACCTGCAAAAAACGGCTTCATAACCGAAATGCCTATACCCTCGGTTTCGCATCTGCGGAAAAGCTCAAAGCGTTCTTTTACGCTTCCGATTCCGTATTCGTCACCCTTTTCAAAATCATACGCGGGGTTGAGCGAAAACATCATCATATCAACAAGACCCGTATCAATAATACGGTTTGCAACGCTCGGAGTATGCGAAGAAAATCCGATATGACGGATAACACCCTGTGATTTAAGCTCTTTGATGTAATCAAGCACACCGATTTCAACAAGCTTATCAAAATCCTCATCCTCATCAACACAGTGCAAAAATCCGAAATCTGCATAGTCAGTGCCGAGAGTTTCAAGCTCCCAGAGAAAAGTCTTTTTTATCGTGTCGAAGTCACGGCACCAGCCGTATTCTCCGTTTTCATCGTAAACCGCACCGAAATGAAGCTGCAAAAACACCTTTTCGCGCTGACCTTTAATCGCTCTGCCGAAGGGCTCATAAACCGCTCCTCCCGCACAAAGGTCAAAGAAATTGATACCGTTATCAATAGCTTTACGGATAATGGCTTCTATTTCGTCGGCGGGAGTATGCTGAATTCCGCCCATACCGAGACCCAGTACACCGAATTTTTCGTGCTTTTCGCCGTGGGGCAACTGTCTGTATTCCATAATCATTCTCCCTGACTGCTCATTTTACCGAAATGAAGCTCTCGCATACCCTCCACCTCATCGCAGACGGCTCTGAGATTACAGGTATTGCAATCGAAATTCACGCTGTTCATAACGTGATTGAGAGCTTTTGCAACATCGTTGCTTTTTCGGGCATAATCTGAAATAAGGGAATAATCGGCTTTGGGGTCGGTAATAAAAATTATCTTAACACCCTTCACCTTATCAATCTCCTTATATTTGTTTATAAGGAGGTTGCCGACTTTTCTGAAATCAATTCCCTCTTTAACGGCATATTTCGCAACCCTTACCGCCTCTTTTTGCGAGCTTGAAGAGGTGCGCATCATATAGCCGTCGGGAAAGCAGTGATATTTAACGTATTCGATTTTTTTAATGAGGTTATACGCTTTTTGTTCATCGGCTTCGTCTTCTATCTGAATGAGCGAAATTCTTGCAAAGCTTCTCTCACCGCTGATATTTGCAATATCGTCGCCGATTACCGTTATCCCGTCTGCAATTTCCGAAGAAGTTACAAGATTGAATCCCGTACCGCTGAGCTCCGACGCACTCTCTCGCTGAAGCACAACCTGATTGCAGCCGACGTCTTTCCACGCTTCGTTTTTATCGGGAACATACGAAGTTTTTGAGAAATCAGACGTAAGCGATAAAACGTCGCTTATGATTGAATCAAAAAATTTCATCAGAGCTTTTTATCCCTTTTCATAGTGTCATAATGCTTGCCGAGAAGGTCGTAAACCTTGCGGATAAGCTTCATATCGAGGTTGAAAAAGTAGATTGTAAAAGTTATAACAAACAGTGCAAGAATAACACCGAGAATTATTAAAACAACTTCCATATTATTACTCCTTTGCCAGACCCTTCTGGCGAGCGTATTCGGCTGCACCGAGAGCACCCATAAGCTGAGGGTCGGTTGCAAGCTCAACTACCTTGATTTTAAGCACCTTTTCGATAGCTTTCTTCAAGCCGTCATTCTTTGCACAGCCGCCTGTAAGAGTTATGCTGTCGGTTGCACCCGCTTTTTTTGCCATAACGAAGCATCTTTTTGCAACTGCAAGCTGAATACCCGCCGCAATTTCGTCCATAGGTTTACCCTCGCCTACAAGGGAAATAACTTCGCTTTCGGCAAAAACGGTGCACTGTGCAGTGATGGGAATTGTGTTTTTGGCTTCGAGTGAAAGCTTTGAAAACTCGGGAAGAGTCATTTCAAAAGCATTTGCCATCGCTTCGTAAAATCTGCCCGTACCCGCGGCACATTTATCGTTCATGGCAAAGTTTTTAACCGTACCGTCGGTATCGATTGAAATACCCTTAACGTCCTGACCGCCGATGTCGATTATTGCCTTGACCTCGGGGTTTGTTACGTGAACACCCATTGCGTGGCAGCTGATTTCTGAAATGTTTTCATCGGCAAAGGGCACCTTGTTTCTGCCGTAGCCCGTACCGATAAGATAGCTCAGCTCCTCTGCCGAGTTAAGACCGTCAACCTGTGCAACAGCATCGCCCAGAGCGATTTCAGCACTTGCAACGGGATTTATTTTGCTTCTGTTTGTGACGTTGGCAACCATTTTTCCGTTTTCATCAAGAATAACGCATTTTGTATAGGTTGAACCGACGTCGCATCCGCCGAAATATTTCATAATAAAACTCTCCTTTACCAAGCTAAGTCGTCTTCAAAATCAACAAGTGTGGGGTCAAGAGGCTCTTCCTGAAGAACCGTCTGCATATATTTATTTACCTGCTCGCGCATATCTCTTCTTGAAATTGTTCTTGGGTCCATAAGGTCCTGTTTTACCCAGATGAAGTTTACGTTGCGCTCTCTTGCCTGATCGTCAAATATGCCCGCAAGACCGTCCATACCCTTACAGGAAATCTGGTCGTACATAATAACCGTATCGGCATCGTATTCCTCAACGATTCTCCACAGCTCGTCAACAACGTTTCTGTAGCCGCCCTTGGTATGCTTACGCATAATTGAGCGCTGATATGTTTTTGCAACGTCTTTAAGAGCCTGTTCTTTGTCTTCGGTATCGTATTTGATATAGGAAATCATTGTTTCCATATCCATAACAACATTCATGCCCCAGCAGTTTTCAAGCCAGTTCGCAAAACTTGTGTAATAGTTTGCGGGACAGCTCCACACAACCGCACGGTGACGCATTTCTTTTGAAACGGGTTCTTTCTTTTCATAAGCCTTGAGCATAAGCTTATTGACCTTTTTATCAACCTTGAGGAAACGTTTATCAACACCGCCCGAAAGATTGAAATAATAAATTCTGTAAAGCCAGAATGCCGCACCTGTCATCTGCGGATAGGGAGTTTTGTTAATATCCCATTTTTCAAGCTCATATTCAAGCTGTTTGTTTGAATTCTTAAGAGCTTCAAAGAAAACGTCCCAGTCGAACTTTTCGCCCGTCTGCTCTTCGATGAACTTTATAAGCTCCTTGACCTCTTCAACGGCGTATTCCTGTACGTCCTCGTCGTTATAACGAAGCGGAATGTTGAAAAGATGAACGGGCAGATTGAGGCGTCTGTCAAGGAAGGTTGAGTTCATAACAGAGCCGTCACAGGGCATATTTGTAGCAATCATACAGCAGCCCATCTTGGGATAGTCATCCTCAATTGCAACGCCCGCCTCGGCGCTCGGAAGAGGGCAAACGTCGGCAGGCACGCCGAAGCTTTCGGTAACCTCAAGGTAAGGCGGAGTTATCTGCTGGTCAACCATTGAGGTAAGGAAAATCGGAATTGTCTGCAAAGGAATAACCGTTAAATTCGGGAAGCCCGAGAAAATTTCGTTGGGAATAATTTCATCCGTAAGAACGATTTTCTTTGAAAGCTTATTTTTCGGATTGATTTTTTCGTCTGCAACGAAAGAAGTATGTATAAGTCCCGTTGCGTGCTTGACTATCATATTGAAGTGAAGGTGAACAATGCGAAGATGTGTTCCTCTGAGACCCGCAGTGTGTCTGTCAACAAACGAAGGTGTTGAAAGATACGATGCCATCCAGCGGTATTTCCAAAGACCCTTAACGGTTGAAATGGGAGCCTTGAGCACCATAACTATCATATCTTTCCACGTTACAAGCCAGCGGTAATAGTCATACATAGTATCCTTGAAGCCGCGCCATTCTCTGTGTTTAAGCACCGCTTTGCGGTCATCGGAATAAAGCTTGCCGTAATCAGCCATTCTTCTTCGCCTCCTTTGCCTTCTGAATTTTCTTGATTTCAAGGCTTTCAACAAAAGCCTGTACTCGTGTACGCAACTGACCCGATGCCGATGCAGTATACTGACGGTCAACCGCGGCAGTGGGTACACCGTAATCGTTGCTCATAACGTAAGACGCAAGGGCTCTTTCGTAGCCCCAGTATTCGCAGAATTTAAGCTGCTCGTACATAACGCCGTCTGCGTGGTATTCGTCAACAAGGCGCTTTACGTAATCTCTGCGCTCCTGTACCTTTTCGTGGCTCATATATCGGGGACACTGACTTGTTTTAAGATAGTGCATACAAATCTGCGTCAGCACGTCCTCATCGGGATTTATCTTTATTTCTTCTCTGCCGGGCATTGTGCCGAAGCAGAATCTGTCGGCAACAACAAGTGCGCCGCTGTCTTCGATAAGTGCGGTGAAGTCGGGGTCATCCATTTCCGAGCCGACAACAACTATTTTTGCTCTGAAATTCTTTTTTGCATCGGGCTCACGGGTTTTAAGTTCTTCTGCCGTTTCACGAAGCATGGGAAGAATAAGAGCCTTCGGACAGCAATACGTAACGAGGCTGAGAATATGGTATTCATAGCCTGTTATACGCGGATTATCCTCTTTTCGATAATCGCCGATTTCAGTCATAAGACGGCAGACCTCGTTATGTTCTTCAACCGCTTTGAGAAGCGCGGCATCGGAAGTGTCAACACCGTAAACCTCCGTCATTTTGTCAAGAATTTTAAGCCTTGTCTGGTTTACGTAATGTTTGACGGTATGGTCTGCAATTTTGAATGGCATATCAAGGAAAGTCAAGAAAAACTTTTCGTTTTCAACAAGATTGAGCAGTTCAAAATGCTCTGCCGCTCTGTTCATTTCAGAGCAGGTTTCGGATGCGAGAAGCGCATCAAGGAAGTTATAGCCGCCCTCAATCGCACGTTCAAGAATGGCTTTTGAATAGCCGCAAAGGAAGTTGCTCATATAGTAAGTTGCAATATCCATCGAGCCCGTGCGGGGTGCACGCAGTCTTACCGAAAAACAGTTGCCGCAGTTGAGCAGTACTTCGGGAATATGGTAGCAGGTATAGCCGAGAGCGATTCCGCCGTCAGCCTTGGCTTTCTGAACAAGAGAATTGTTAGCTTCCTGCAAAAGCTTTTCAAACTCATAAAGATGTTTTAAATCTCTCATGGCCTACTCCTTAAATAATCTCTAATTCGGCAAGAGCCTTTCTGACTCCTTTGACAACGTTTGAATCATCGGGCAATTTTGTGATGTTTTTGCCCTCGATATCAAAGATTGCCAGATTGCCGTCGTTTTCAATATAAGACAAAATAGGAACGTCTTTTATGCTGATATGCTTAATAACGCTTTCATCGGGAATACGGTTAACGATTGCACCGATTTTTTTATACATAACAAGCTCGTCCGCAACGCTCTTGATTGTTGAAATAACCTGCGTGCCCTTTTTGCTTGCATCGGTGATAAGCAAAAGATGAGTAACCTTTTCCATAACGCGGCAAGTCGGAGGC
>JAZQKN010000010.1:0-4535 GCA_045542175.1 Acutalibacteraceae bacterium
GTTACCGTTCCGCTTTTCAAACAGAATCTCTGCGAGGGCAAGAGCGATGTGGATATTATCGGTGTTTATAAAGCACAGTATAATAACTCATTCGTAAAATACACCGAAGATACAGGCGCTGATGCAATGTTCGGCGCAAAGGCTCTTTCGGGCAAGGATAATATGCAAATCCTTGTTAAGGGTAATGAAAACAGAATTCTTCTGCTTGCAAGATACGATAACCTCGGCAAGGGTGCATCGGGTGCGGCAATTGAATGCCTTAATATAATGATGGGAACAGACCCCGAAACAGGTCTTTCTCTTTGAAAGGATACGCTATGAAACAGATTAACGGCGGCATCTGTGCCGCAAAAGGATTTACCGCAAGCGGAGTTCACTGCGGAATCAGAAAGAACAAAACAAAAAAAGACCTCGCTTTAATTTTCAGCGAGAAAAAGGCTGCCGCAGCCTGCGTTTATACAACAAACCTTGTTAAGGGTGCTCCCATAACCGTAACAAAGGCAAACGTTGCCGACGGTTATGCACAGGCGGCAATCTGCAACAGCGGAAACGCAAACACCTGTAACGCAAACGGCATTGAAATTGCCGAAAAAATGTGCGAGCTTCTTTCAAAAGAAATGGGCATCAGCGAAAAGGACGTTATCGTTGCTTCAACGGGTGTTATCGGTCAGCCTCTTGATATCACTCCCATTGCAAACGGAATTCCCGAGCTTGTTGAAAAACTCGGAGATGCTTCCGACGATGCCGCAACCGCTATTATGACAACCGATACCGTTCAGAAAAGTATTTCATATTCATTTGAAATCGGCGGCAAGGAATGTAAAATCGGCGGCATTGCAAAAGGCTCGGGTATGATTCATCCCAATATGGCAACAATGCTTGTTTTTGTTACAACAGACGTTGCAATTTCTCCCGCAATGCTTCAGAAGGCTCTGAGCGAAGACGTCAAGAGTTCGTTCAATATGGTAAGCGTTGACGGTGATACATCAACAAACGATATGGTTTCCGTTATGGCAAACGGTATGGCAGGCAACGAAGAAATTGTTGCAGAGGGCAAGGATTTTGATGAATTCTGCAAGGCTCTCAATGCTGTTACAACCTACCTTTGCAGAATGATTGCGGGCGACGGCGAGGGCGCAACAAAGCTTCTCGAATGCATCGTTACGGGTGCGGCTTCAAAAGAAATTGCCGTTACCGTTTCAAAGTCGGTCATCTGCTCATCGCTCTTCAAGGCAGCAATGTTCGGCGCTGACGCAAACTGGGGCAGAGTGCTCTGCGCAATCGGCTACAGCGGTGCTGACGTTGACGTTACAAAGATTGACGTTGCTTTTGAATCTGCGGCTGGCAGAATTGAAGTTTGCGAAAACGGTTCGGGCATTGAGTTCTCGGAAGAGAAAGCAAAGGAAGTTCTTACAGAAAAAGAAATTCAGGTTCTTATCAATCTTAAAAGCGGTGACTTTGACGCAACCGCATGGGGCTGTGACCTCACCTACGATTACGTTAAAATCAACGGAGATTACAGAACCTGAGGAGGAAATAAAATGGAAATCTCAAATTCACAGAGAGGCAGAGTGCTTGTTGAGGCACTTCCTTATATTCAGAAATATTCGGGCAAAACCGTTGTTATCAAATACGGCGGCAATGCTATGATAAACGAAGATCTCAAACACGACGTTATGGGCGATATTGCTCTTCTTTCACTTATCGGTGTCAAGGTTGTGCTCGTTCACGGCGGCGGCCCAGAAATCAGCGATATGCTCAATAAAATCGGCAAGAAGAGTGAATTCGTAAACGGTCTTCGCGTTACCGATAAAGAAACTGCAGATATCGTTCAGATGGTGCTTGCTGGTAAGGTTAACAAGAATCTTGTAAATCTTCTTGAAAGCCTCGGCTGTAAGGCGGTAGGCCTTTGCGGCGCAGACGGTCATCTTATAAACGCAACCGTAAAGGATGAAAAACTCGGCTTTGTTGGTGAAATCACAGACGTTAATCCCGAACCCATCAACGATTTGCTTGAAAAGGGATACGTTCCCGTTATTTCAACAACAGGCTTTGACAATCAGGGAAACGTTTATAACATAAATGCCGACACCGCAGCGGCAAGAATTGCGGGTGTTATCGGTGCTGAAAGTATGATTTCGATGACCGATATTGCGGGTATACTCAGAGATAAGGATGACCCCTCAACGCTCATCCCCAAGGTTTACGTAAGCGACGTACCTCAGCTTATCAACGACGGCATTATTTCGGGCGGTATGATTCCCAAGGTTGACTGTTGCCGCGAAGCAATCCGCAGAGGCGTTGGCAAGGTGTTCATCATTGACGGCAGAGTGCCTCATTCTCTGCTTATTGAAATTCTTACCGATGAGGGTCTCGGAACAATGTTTGTTCAGGGCTGAGAAAGGAAAAACAAAATGGGTTTTACCGAATTAGATAAAGAATATGTGGCAGGTACGTATGCAAGATTTCCCCTTGAGCTTACAGAGGGAAACGGCTCACTGCTTTACGATTCAGACGGAAACGAATATATAGATTTAGGTACGGGCATTGCCGTTAACGTTTTCGGTGTTGCCGATGACGAGTGGCTTGAAGCAATAACCGTTCAGGCTTCAATGCTCAGCCACACTTCAAACCTTTATTATTCAAAGCCCTGTGCCGAGCTTGCGGAAATGCTCTGCAAGAAAACGGGAATGAAGAAAGTGTTTTTCTCAAACTCGGGCGCAGAGGCAAACGAGTGCGCAATCAAAGCCGCTCGCCGCTGGGCATTGCAGAATAAAGGTGAGGGATGTCACACAATCATAACCCTCAAAAACAGCTTCCACGGCAGAACAATAACAACTCTTGCCGCAACGGGACAGGATAGCTTCCACACCGATTTCGGACCTTTCCCCGAGGGTTTTGTTTATGCCGAAGCAAACAATATTGAAAGCGTTAAAGAACTTGCCGATAAATATAATTGCGCCGCAATTATGATGGAAACAGTTCAGGGCGAGGGCGGAGTTTGTCCCCTTGATGAAGATTTTGTAAATGGCGTTTGCAAAATTGCCGAAGAAAAGAATATGCTTGTTATCATAGACGAAGTTCAGACGGGTAACGGCAGAACAGGTAAGCTTTACGGCTATATGAACTACGGCATCACACCCGATATCGTAAGCACTGCAAAGGGTCTTGGCGGCGGACTTCCCATCGGCTGCACAATGCTCGGCGAAAAGGTCAAGGATACCCTGACCCCAGGCTCGCACGGTTCAACCTTCGGCGGCAACCCCATTTGTTGTGCGGGTGCATTGAGCATTCTTTCAAGACTTGATGATGAAATGCTTGAGGGTGTAAAAAAGAGAAGCGAATATATCCTTTCAAGGCTTGAGGGCGCAAAAGGCGTTCTCGGAGTTTCGGGCAAGGGACTTATGCTCGGCATTGAATGCGATAAGCCTGCAAAGGCAATTATCGCATCGGCAATGAAAAAGGGAGTGCTTGTAATAAGCGCAAAAACAAAGGTGCGTCTTCTTCCTGCACTCAATATTCCCTTTGAACTTCTCGAAATCGCAATGGATAAGCTTCTTGAAGCAATAGCAGAATAAAAAATAACCCCACCTGATAGCGCGGGGTTGCTAAGGACAGAAAAAAGAATACTATCGGGAAGTGCTTCAAAAAGTGCTTCCTGATTTTTTTGCAAAAAAACAGACACTTTCAGCTTGAAAGTGTCATAGTGGGTTATATACTTTGAGAACAATTATGGTGTGCTTGGATAAGGTGGTATGAATAGAGAAAACTGCCACCATTTTAAATTAATGGTGGCAGTTGTTGGTATAATTATTCCATCGCTAAAAGAGAATTATAAATTTTTAAAATAGTTGCATATCCAACGATCTTTTTGCCTTCCTGAATATTAATCCTTTTACCTATCCACAAGCAATGCGGATATGCTTCAGGGGTGATAAATGTGATTGTGCCTTTTGCTGTACCGTCAGGCAAAACCGTTGCAACCTCATAATAATGATGGACTCCTGTAGTCAGATAATTATCAGTTATCAAATGATGAGGTCGATAGCCATCAGCTGCAGGAGTTTTTCTTGTGCCATTAAACTCAAACAAAACTTCAACATCAGGCTCTTGCTCATAAAGAGTTTTTATCTCATTCATATAATCACCCTTTCATTTTAATATTATCACAATCTGTTTAATTTTTCAACAAATAGCAATTAATCAAATAACAAAAAAATACTAACAAATACAAAAAATCACGACAATGCCGTTCTAAAACAGGTTCTCTTCGGTATGTATAAGTGATATTGCAAATTAAAATTAGCAGTGATATTTTTGATAAATCAAAAGTGATATTGAAGCCTTACGGCTTCAGCGTTATTTTATTCGCATAAAACTGTCCGAAGGACAATAACACAATGCGTAGCATTATATAACTGCGAAGCAATATCACTCGCCGTATGGCGAATAAAACTGCCGAGTGTCCTTACGAACACTCGGCATATGGCAGGGATCGTGTTTACATATATTTCTTGAAGAAGCTGCACATTTCG
>JAZQKN010000011.1:0-6905 GCA_045542175.1 Acutalibacteraceae bacterium
TGAAGCAATCAACGCCATCAACTCTCTCGGGCTTGTCAAGCTGCTTTTCAATGCGGTTTACGATATGGCGAAAGAGCTGAAGCTGAATCCCGAAAAATACTCCTTGTGGGAGGATATAATTGCAAATCTGAGCGATTTCCCCACGTTTATCAAAAAGGGCAAAAAATGCTTCCGCTACTCCAAGCGCGGCATCCGTTGGAGAGACGAAAACACCGTCGGACTTCAGCATATTTACCCAGCATCACAAATCGGATTTTCGTCGGGCGAAAAGCTGCTCAGAATCGCACGAAACACCTATTTCATCAATGACAGGCGTCTTGACGACAACGGCTCGAATTCGTATCTGCCTGCAGGCGCAAGAATCGGTGTTGACCCCCACTTTATTATCGAAGGATTAAAGCAGAATATCAGGGAATTCGGTATGCCCAACAGACTTTTCCGCCACCACGGCGGCGGAATCGAGCATCTGACAACGGTGCCTGCAACAATTAACGAAATGCTTCTGCAGGGTCACGAGGGTGTCATCAGGCTTTTCCCCTGCTGGGATAAAAAGTCGGATGCGTCATTTGAAAATCTGCGTGCAGACGGTGCATTTCTCGTTTCCTCTTCTCTTGAAAAAGGACGGATAACCTCCCTTAAAATCAAGAGCCTCAGAGGCAGAGAATGCAAGGTTGAATGCTCCGATATCAAAAAGGTGATAAGAGAATCGGATAACGCCGAAATCTCCTTCTCAAAAGATGGCGACACTGTTTCGTTTGAAACCAAAGCTGATGAAACATATGTGTTGATATAAACAAAAGCCGCTCCGTTGAGCGGCTTTTCGCTATGCTGCTGAATCAATTATTTCTCTTCCTCATACCACGAGCCATGCTTTTTGCAATAGAATTCATATGCAGGAGTGCTTTTGACATCTTTGACAAAAGCAAGCCAGCCGACCTTTCTCGATTTCGGTATGTATTTTTCATAAACCTCAATATTTTCGGATATATCTGTCACCAATTCGATAAATGACAGAATTTCATCAAGATTTTCCGTGTTTTCATCAATCGGCTCGCCGTAATATACATATTTTCTAAGATACGGTCTTTCAATCAGAATTCTGTCTATTTCCAGCGAGTTGGCAACGAAATTCTGGTAAATCTGGCTGTTTATGGTCTGCTTGAGATTTATACTCTGATAAATCAGACCTATCAAGCTCACAAGAGAAATCACCAGCGTTATTATATCAAATAAATCCATTTGTTTTCTCCTTTGCAATAATTTATTTTATTGTATCATAACCGTCTGCAAAAGTAAATCCTGATATACAAACGAAAAACAGCGGAGTGGAAAACTCCGCTGTTTTTAATTTTAGTTCCTGATTAAAACTCGAAGAGAGACATATCAAGCTCGCCCTTGGAGAATTCGTGGCCATTATTGATAAGAACTTCTCCCTCTGATTTGTACGTTCTTGAAACACCCTTGTCGCCGTTTCTGTAAAGAAGAACCTTTTTGCCTTTGATTTCATAGGTTCCGTCCTCGATGGTGCTAAGAACACCGTTTTTGAAAAGAATATAATGATAATCTCCGTCTTCCGATAAGGTAAAGGTGCAGGCATAATCCTCACCCTGATAATTATAGGTTGAGCTCCACGAGCCCGTAACGTCCTCTTTCTTGATGCTGCAAGCACACAAGCTCAGAATCATTGTGCATATAAGAGCAGCGGCAACCAGAATTTTAATCTTTTTCATCGGATAATCCTCTCCTTACATTTTAATACGACAGTAATTATACATAAAAAGCCCTGAAAAGTCAATGCTCCGCACATAGAACCACTTGATTTTATATCTGCTTATGATATAATTTTTAATGCAATAAATGCACTTTAAGTGCATAAAAGGGAGTGGGATCTGAATGAATAATGTTTTAATCGTTAACGTCTTTGACCACCATTTCGTTGTAACCGAAAGAAAACAAGGCAAAAAAACCTACAGAGATTCTCTGGCAATGGGTGTGTGTACCGGAACCGTTTTTGACAGTATCTATTACGCAAGAGACTATGCGCAGGAGCTCAGAAACAAAGGTCCGTACAAACGCATCGTTGAAATAAAATACGCCAAGCATCTTTTGAGCGAGAGCTTCGACATTTGGGTTGTAACACATAAAAAATTCAGAGTGCGCTATTCAGTTTTTCTGAGTTCAAAAATGGAAACGCTTTCGAGGTCAGAGGTGCTTGAACGAGCAATATTCGGAAAACATTTTTCACAATACTCGTCTGCAATGAAGTTTGCGACAGACGCCGCCGAGCAGGCAAACCGAATCTTCGGAAACGACGATTCCACAGTGCTTGAGCGAACCATCGTCGAGGTCGACCCCGAAACGGACATAACATATGATAATCACGGTGAACCGGTATACCTGTGCGAAAAACCGCTCTGGAGAAGCAGTGAGCTTGAGTATCAGTATATTGATGTAATTGAATACAGCGCTGCAATTCAGCGAATCAGCGATTCATATTCCCCTACTGCAAATCCGTCTTCTGACCTTGGCACAAAAGCAGCATACGATTTTGCAATTGAAAGCGCAATTCCGTTGCTCCGCAGTGAGATTTACCGCGCAGAAAAGCTTCTTGCTTTGCTCAAAGAAGATGTTGAAGAAAACAAAGAGGACATTGATTTTTACACGGCATATGCACAAACTCTTTCAGAATGCATTGATATCCAAAAGCAACACCGATTGCCTGATAATTTCAGATTAACCGCCGTTGTATATGACGAAAGCGGAATAATAAAGCCTGTGGAAAACGGCAATGAAAAAGTTGTTAATGCAGGTGCTGCAACCGAAAGCAGCTATGAGTGCGATATTCCATACGATATCGTGGTATATGACGACCGCAACCTGTTTCTGGAAGCTGTAAACACTGACCAAAGGCAACCCCTTTTTGCCGCATACGGCAAAAAGAGCGAAACCTCTTCCTACGCCGAACTGCAACAAGCCGTATATGAAAAAACACGCAAGGCACTGTTTCTCTGCCGTGAGCCTAAACATATCCGGAAATACTTTTCTCAGTTTGTCCTCCTGTCGGTTGGTCTTGAAAGTATAATTGACGATGAGTGGATCTGCGAGGAGACCGAAGAAGTCTGCGATGACTGCGGCGACAGTGAAACCGATATGTTCTCTTTTTAACAGACATAAGATCACAGCCTGAAATACAATAAAAATTATCCTCCTGTGGTAGAATTTAAAAAACTGCCATAGGAGGAGTTTTTATGTCTGAAAGTTTCAGACACATACTCAAATCAAAATTTATAATAAGACTATACTCAAAGTGTTTAACCGCACTGATTGCCGACAGAACAATATATTTATTCAGCAAAAAACAAAACTGACTCCGTTTTTAAGCGAAGTCAGTTTATTGATTAATTAAATATTCCTGCAGTCAGGCTGTTTTTTGTACCATACATACAAAACGGAATGGCATTGCCGCTCCGATGCCTGCTTCATCTGCTTACCATTTCTTATCTTCGTAAGGTGTGGATTCAACACCGTTTTCCTGAAGCTTCTCAACCATGCTGTCAAGCTTGCCTCTCCACATATTCTTGAACCATTCGGTTTCACCGAACCATTTTACAAGTGTGGGGCTGACTGCATAATATGTCTTGATAAACGCTCTGCCATACCAGGTGCTTGCAAGTGTATCGTCACGGTAACGGCGAAGTGTCCATACTTCAGGACAGTCATATGAGCCGTAAACAGCTGTAGCAACATAGCAACCGCCTGTTGATACACCTTCGGGAACGGAGAGGGAGATATCAGAGAGGTCGATTCTTTCTTCTGTTCCGTCCATATATTCAACGTAAACGTGAGATACCTTTACTGTTGAAATGCTGTAGTTATACCATGCATTTTCCCACAGGCAACCCTGATGGATTCCGCCGGGAGCAAGAGGACCTGTGAACTTTACGCCGTCAATACTCTTACCTTTAATGCTGCAGCAAACTTCATCGCCAACTGCGTTGTAAGGGATAAACCAGAAGCTTGCATATTTGATTGTTTTTTCGGTGTTGTTTTTGAACGACCAGGTAACAGACCAGCCACCTACAGAGTTTGCACCGTTATGCCAACCGTTCACACCGTTTTCGTATCCCTCGTGTCCGATTTTGAAATTCCAGATGTATAATTTTGCCCACAATACCACTCCTTGAAGAATATTATGCAATACGGGTAATTTTTTGTCAACGATTTTAGCGCTTTATTTCGTTGAAAACACTCTTTTTTCTCTGTTATCACGCACACAGTATAATTATTCAAAAAATGTCTCAACCTGCATTTTATGAATATATCGTGCTCTTGCAATCCGTTGCTTTTTTTGATACAATACATTCATAAAAAGAAAGAAGGATAATATGGATTTGTTTTTTGATTCGCTTTTAGATTTTGACCTCGGTGTGTTCCAATGGATTCAGAGCATTCAGAACGGTTTTCTTGATGCCCTTATGGTCGGCGTTACAACCCTCGGCAATGCAGGCGCGATTTTCATCATTCTCGGTCTGACACTTCTTTTCACAAAGAAATACCGCAAAGCAGGCCTCGCAGTGCTTGTTGCTCTTATCGTAATGCTTCTTTGCAACGATCTTTTCCTCAAAGAGTATTTTGCAAGAGTAAGACCGTTTAACCTTTTTGAATCAAATCCCGAAAAATACGCCGTATGGGGTACGGAATACATTTTCCCTGAGCTTGTGCATAAACCCTCAAGCTTCTCTTTCCCGTCGGGACATACCGCATCAGCCTTTGCCGCAGCAACCGCATTGCTTTGGCACAGCAGAAAATGGGGCATTCCCACAATGATTTTTGCAGCCTTTATGGGTTTTTCGAGAATCTACGTTCAAGTGCATTACTGCACAGACGTAATCGGCGGAATTATCTCCGGCGCAATCTGCGGACTCATTGCAGTGTTAATCGTAAAATTCCTTTTCCCCGTTGTGGACAAGGGTCTCGACAAGCTCTCTGCAAAATTCAAAAAAACTGCCTGACATCAGTTTAAATCCCTCTGCGAAAAAAAGAGGGATTTTTCTATGCATAATTCAAGAGTCTGCTCATAAAATAAGACCTTATCAATTCGTTTTTTGCGTGATATAATCATAACAGAAGCTTCGAAAAAATCGAAAAGGTGAATCTGATGAATAATATATTTACTGAAAATCTTAAAAAGTTCAGACTTGCAAAGGGCTTCACTCAGGAGCAAGTTGCGGAAAAACTGAACGTTAATGCTCAGACCGTTTCCCGTTGGGAATGCGGAACAACTCTGCCCGACGTTATGACTTTGCCTGAGCTCGCAAGGCTCTACGAAGTGACGGTTGATGATTTCTACAAAAAGAGCACCGTCGCTTACGATAACTACGCACAGCGTCTTGCATCTGTTTATGAGAAATCCCGTGACCCCGAGGACTTTATGCGTTGCCGTATCGAATACGAAAAGCTTATAAAGAAGGGCGAGATGTCAACCGAGGATAAGTGGCTCTACGGTTGGATTCATATGTATATGATGAATTATTGCAGGGACATTGCAGTTGAGTGGTATGACAAAGCGGTCAGCGATGACCCGAATGATGACCCCGAAAATTATCAGCTCGCCTGCATGCAGAGAATATGGATGTTCTTTCTTCTGAAAAAAGAAGATGAAATTATTTCAGAGCTTGAAGGAAAAATCAAAGCAGACCCCGATAATCCGAGAGAAACAGATAACCTCCTGATTGCACTTATCTGGGCCGAAAAATTTGATGAGGCTTACGACCTTTTTAAGGAGTCCATCAAAAGATTCTCCGATGATTGGCGGATTTATATTCACGGCGGTGACATCGCAAAGGAACTCAAAAAATACGGTGAGGCGCTGGAATGCTACAACAGAGCGGGCGAAATCGGAACGTATTTCTGCGATGAAATGGATTGCAAAGTCGGTCTGTATGAAGAAATGGGAGAATATGAAAAGGCTTATAATGAATGTATGAAAATGGCGGATATCTACCGCAGCAGAGGTTACGATGTTGAGGCTGCTATGGCAGAGGAAAGAGCGAAAGAAATCAAAAACAAAATCAAAGAATAGCCGAAAAGCCGACGGAATTTATCCGTCGGCTTTCTTCTTCAGCAGGAACGTATTTTTCCGAATTCAGTTTTCAAGAAAAATCTCACGAATTGCAGCGATTTCAGCTTCTGTTACGCCGGTTGAAATCAGGTAGCTTTCAGCTTTTTCCTGCATTGTAGCACCGTCATACGCCTTCAGCCTTCCTATAAACTCGTTCATTTCATTCAATCCCCACAGCTTGCCGTGACAAAGAGACGAAAACTGATAGTCCTTCATCATATCCTCTTCGCTCATTCCGAGAACTGCCTCAAGCAAATAGCAAACCGTTCCCGTACGGTCCATACCGTGAGTGCAATGCATTAAAACAGGGTAATTATTCTTATCGGCCAAATCGGAAAATATTTTTCTGATTGCCGCCTTTCCCTCTTCGGTAAATACCTCGTCATACATCGGGGCACTGTAATAATTATGCCTTACACCTGCGCCGAGAGCATCAGTGCCGTCGGGGTTATCCTTTGCGCTGCGCAAATCCATATCAGTGCGTATGCCCAGAATGCTGAGCATATCGTCGCGTCCTTCAGGGGTTATCGCATATTTCGGCTCAACCTTACCGTCAAGCTCCGTACTGCGGTAAAGCATTCCCTGCCTGACCGTCTTTCCGTTTACGGTTTTGTATCCGCCGATATCTCTCATATTTCTTACCCCGTCAACAGAGAGAAATCTCGGTGTGTCTGCAGTTTTAAAGCTTCCCGAAACACTTGTCTGTGTTCCGTTTGAAAGCGAAACGTCTATGCGGTAATAATACTGAGTATTTGTTTTGAGGTGATAAACGTCGGCGCTCGTT
>JAZQKN010000012.1:0-6134 GCA_045542175.1 Acutalibacteraceae bacterium
GGGCTCAACCTTATCACCCATAAGGATTGAGAAGGTTTCGTCCGCTTCCATTGCGTCGGCAAGAGTTACGCGAAGCATAATTCTTGTTGCGGGGTCCATAGTGGTTTCCCAGAGCTGTTCGGGGTCCATTTCACCAAGACCTTTGTAACGCTGGATGTCACAGCTTCCGCCGAGCTCTGCGATTTTTTCGTCTCTCTCTTCGTCAGAGAAAGCATAGGCAAATTTCTTGCCCTTGCTGACCTTATAGAGAGGCGGCTGAGCGAGGTAAATATGGCCTTCTTCGATAAGAGGTCTCATATAACGGAAGAAGAATGTGAGAAGAAGAGTTCTGATATGCGCACCGTCGACGTCGGCATCGGCCATTATAACAACTTTTTCATAGCGGATTTTGCTGATGTCGAACTCGTCGCCGATACCCGTACCCAGTGCGGTTACAACGGGCTGGAGCTTATCGTTGCCGATAACTCTGTCAAGTCTTGCCTTCTCAACGTTGAGCATCTTACCCCAGAGGGGAAGGATTGCCTGGTAAGTTCTGTCTCTGCCTTCTTTTGCAGAGCCGCCCGCCGAGTCACCCTCTACGATGTAAATCTCGGTGCCTTCAGCCTGCTTTTCTGTGCAGTCTGCAAGCTTGCCGGGAAGAGAGTTGCTTTCAAGGCCTGATTTTCTTCTTGCCTGCTCACGCGCTTTTCTTGCGGCTTCTCTTGCTCTTGCGGCATCGAGAGCCTTTGAGAAAATAGCCTTTGCAACGGCAGGATTTTCTTCAAAATAAGTCATCAGCTTATCGTAAACCATAGCGTTTACGAGTGACTGAATATCGGTGTTACCGAGCTTGCCCTTGGTCTGACCCTCAAACTGTGCTTCGGTGAGCTTGACGGAAACGATGGCGGTAAGGCCTTCTCTTACGTCGTCGCCCGAAAGCTTCTTGTCTCCGTCCTTGAGGATTTTATATTTTTTGCCGTAGTCGTTGAATACTCTTGTAAGGGCATTTTTAAAGCCTGTTTCGTGAGTACCGCCGTCAACCGTACGTACGTTATTTGCAAACGAGAGAATAAGCTCGTTATAGCTGTCATTATAGAAAAGAGCGATTTCGGCATATCTGTCGCCCTTTGCGCCCGAGAAATGAACGGGCTTTTCGTGAAGAGGAGTAAGACCTCTTACGCCTGTAAGATACTCTGCGAATGATGAAAGACCGCCTTCGTAGCAGTAAACTCTTTCAACGATGTTTTCAGGGTCTCTGCTGTCCTTGAGGCTGATTGAAAGACCTGCGTTGAGGAAAGCCGATTCTCTGAGTCTTCTCTCGAGAGTTTCAAAATCATAAACGGTTGTTTCCTGAAAAATCTTTGCGTCGGGTTTGAAACGGATAAAAGTACCTGTTTCTTCGGTGTCGCCTACGATTTCAAGGTTTGTTTCTATGTTGCCGCCGTTAACGAAACGCTGACGGTGAACGTGGCCCGCCTGAGAAACTTCAACCTCAAACCACTCTGAAAGAGCGTTAACTACCGATGAACCAACGCCGTGAAGACCGCCCGATACTTTGTATCCGCCGCCACCGAATTTACCGCCTGCGTGAAGAACGGTAAGAACAACGGTAACTGAGGGCAAGCCCATTTTTTCATTGATACCAACGGGAATTCCTCGTCCGTTATCGCGAACGGAGATTACGTCGCCGGGCTCGATTTCAACCTCAATGTGTGTACAGTAGCCCGCAAGAGCTTCGTCGATTGAGTTGTCAACGATTTCATAAACAAGGTGATGCAAACCTCTGGGACCTGTTGAGCCGATATACATACCGGGTCTTTTGCGTACGGCTTCAAGACCTTCAAGAACCTGAATCTGACTCGCGTCATATTCTTCCGTAACAACGGTGTTCATTTCATCCGCATCCGATTCAAATGCAGGAACTTCCTCTTCGGGGGTAGTCGATTCAATTATTTCGTTGTTGTTTTCAATATCCACTTCGATTGCCTCCAAATCACATTCCAAGGCTTGACATTATGCCTTTGTTTTTCTTTGCCTTTTCGGGTTTATATTTAGGCGGATTTTCAAGACGCATTTTTGCACCTTTACCGCTTGATGACGCAAGGTATTTGTTTACGTTGATAACGGGACCCGTCATATCGTCACTCATATAATCAACGCAAGCCGCAAGCATTTCCTGATCGTTATCCATTGAACCGAGAATTGTTACGGCGATGAGGCTCTGGGTTTCGTTGCTGCCGTCCTCATAAATATCGTTAAGCAGATTGAAAAGCTTTTTCATCTTAACGGGATTATTCTCTCTGATTGTTGCGTGAACAACCGCGTTGCCGTGGTTAACGAAGAAATCCTCGGGCAGGAACTGACCGTATTTATCGCAGTTTGCCTTGTATTCGTCACGAAGCTCGGGATAAATGGCAGTGAAGCGGTTTGCAAGGGTGTTGGGGTCGTATGAAACCGCACCGCTCTTTGCCGCAGCCTTTGAAACGGGCTGGGGAAGCTTTGATTTAACGGGTTTCTGTGTTTTTGTGCCAAAAGTCTCAATAAGAGTTTCGCTGAATTCGTTAACGATATATTTTACGTCCTTATCGTTTGCTTCATCGGGGTCGAGAAGCGAAAGTGAAACCTGCGAATAATCGCTTGCAAGAATTTCGCCTTCTTTTCTTGCTCCGTGAACAGAAATCTTTTTGTTGAAATATTCAAGCTTGAGGGCTTTGTTTTCGCCCTTATATTCAATAACAATTCTGCCGCTGTCTTCAACTGCGGGAAGCTCGTCCTTACCCTTTCCCTCGGGGATTACGGGAACAAATCCGCACTCCTCAACAGTTGCATTCAGACCTTTGTAAACGTCGCCTAAAACAGCATAAATATCAGCCATGGCCATTCTCCTTTTGAAAAGAAAAAATTTTGACGCTTCATTATAACATATAAATATTTAATAATAATTCTAATTTAGAATATTAGCTAATATTATTAATAAAAATATATAATATAGCAGTATTTATATTAATATATAGTCTGATTTATCTTTTAATCTTCTGTATTGACTATTTTCCGCTGATGTGATATCATACTTTAATTGTAAAACGATAAAATGGGAATATAGCGGCAATAACACATTTACGATGAATGGAGTTGTGATTAAGATATGAAGAAAAAAGTTCTTGTTCTTTTCGGCGGAGTTTCAAGCGAGCACGACGTTTCGCTCAAATCCGCAAGTTCGGTTATCAAAAACATTCCTGAAGATAAATACGAAATTATCCCTATGGGTATTACCAAAGACGGCAGATGCTTCATTTTCAACGGCTCACCCGACCTTCTGCCCGACAGCAACTGGCTCGCCGACGCGTCACTTCTTGAGCCCGCAGTAATCTCCTGTGACCGCTCACATCACGGCATTATCCGTCTCTCCGACGGCTCGGTTGAGAAAATCGACGTTGTTTTCCCCGTACTTCACGGCAAAAACGGTGAAGACGGCACAATGCAGGGTCTTCTCGAGATTTCAGGCATCCCCTACGTAGGCTGCAACACAACGGCAAGCGCCGTTTGTATGGATAAAGCCGTCACAAACGCCATGGCGGACTTTTACGGCATCCCCCAGGCAAAGTGGACGTCTTTTGACAAACACGCTTATTCAGCCGATAAAACCGCCGTTTTGACAGCATCCGCAGAAAAACTCGGTTTCCCGATTTTCGTTAAGCCCGCAAACGCAGGCTCATCGGTAGGCA
The DNA here is from genome assembly GCA_045542175.1 of Acutalibacteraceae bacterium. Lineage (GTDB taxonomy): Bacteria > Bacillota > Clostridia > Oscillospirales > Acutalibacteraceae > CAG-177. The sequence goes on from JAZQKN010000012.1 coordinate 3,705, forward strand.
TCAGCAAAGCAAAGAATCTTGCAGAGCTCGAAGAAGCTTGCGAAAAGGCATTTGAACACGATAAAAAGCTTGTTCTTGAAGAAGGAATTATCGGCGTTGAGGTTGAATGTGCCGTTCTCGGCAACGACGAGCCCATCGCTTCGGTAATCGGCGAGGTTGTTCCCTGCAACGAATTCTACGATTACGATGCAAAATATCTCGCAAACGAAAGCGAGCTTCACATTCCCGCAAGACTCAGCGACGAAATGCTTGAAAAGGTTGCCGAAGCCGCAATCAGAGCATACAGAGCTCTCGGCTGCTCGGGCTTCACAAGAGTTGACTTCTTCGTTTGCGAAAACGGTGATATTCTTCTCAACGAGCCCAACACAATCCCCGGCTTCACCTCAATCAGCATGTATCCCAAGCTCTTTGCCGCTTCGGGCATTCCTTACCCCGAACTGCTTGACAGACTTATAAATTACGCACTTGAAAGATAAGATTTAATATGAAAAAAGCTATTATTAAAATCACCGATACGCATCTGAGCGACGGCGAAAAATATACCTGCGAGCTCACAACGGCGGGCACTCTCGATTATCTCGGCGATGCCTATATTCTCACTTACGAAGAAACAGATACGGAGCTTGCAGGCTGCACAACAACACTTAAGGTTGATAAAAACCGCGTTATAACAATGACCCGCTCGGGCAAATACAACACCGAGCTTATTCTTGAAAAAGAGCGCCGCCATTCGTGTTTTTATCAGACTCCCTACGGCGAGCTGATGATGGGCGTTTATGCAAAAAGCATTGAAAGCACTATTGACGAAAACGGCGGAAAGCTCCGTTTCTGCTACACGATTGATTTTAACAACGACCTTGCTTCGGAAAACGATCTGAGCATTTCCGTTGCGGTTAAGGAGGTTTAAAATATGTCACTTTTGGTTAAACAGACAGTATTGGAAATCCGCACAGCTATCATCGAAGCTGCGGGCAGAGCCGTTGCCGACGGCGAATTCCCCGAAGTACCTTTAAGCGATTTCATTATCGAAGTGCCCGGTAACAAGGAAAACGGCGATTATTCTTCAAACGCCGCTATGGCCTGGGCAAGGGATTTACGCTCCGCCCCCCGCAAAATCGCACAGGCAATCATTGACCGCATTGAGCTTGCAGATACCCTCGTTGACAGATGCGAGGTTGCAGGCCCCGGCTTCCTTAATTTCTATCTTAAGGACAGCTTCAACGGCGGCATTATTCAGGATATTCTTGAAAAAGGCGAGAATTACGGCCGTTCCGATTTCGGCGGCGGCAAAAAGATAAACATCGAATTCGTTTCCGCAAACCCCACAGGCCCCATGCACATGGGTAACGCAAGAGGCGGCGCTCTCGGTGACTGCCTTGCCGCGGTTATGGACTTTGCGGGCTACGACGTAAGCCGCGAATTCTACGTTAACGATGCGGGCAATCAGATTGAAAAATTCGGTCTTTCGCTCGATATCAGATATCAGCAGCTTTATAAGGGTGCAGACGCTCCCGAGCTTCCCGAGGACAGCTACCACGGCGAAGACATCATCACAAGAGCAAAGGAATTTGCAGAAATTCACGGCGATAAATTCATCGATGCTCCCGAAGCTGAACGCAGAAAAGCTCTCATAGACTACGCTCTGCCCAAGAACATCGACGCAATGAAAGAAAACCTTTCAAAATACCGCATTGAATATGACACCTGGTTCCTTGAAAGCACACTCCACAACGGCGGTGAACTTGAAGAAACCCTCAACATTATGCGTAAAAAGGGTCTTACATACGAAAAAGACGGCGCTCTCTGGTACAAGAACAAGGAGGTTCTCGGCGCAAGACTTCTCAAGGAAGGCAAAACAGCCGAAGAAATCGAACGTCTTGAACTCAAGGACGAAGTTCTTATCAGAACAAACGGCAATCCCACCTACTTTGCCGCTGACATTGCTTACCACCGCAACAAGCTTCAGATAAGAGGCTTTGACAAGGCAATCGACGTATGGGGTGCTGACCACCACGGCCACGTTGCAAGAATGAAGGGCGCTCTTGACGCTATCGGCTGCAACGGTGATGACCTTGATATTATTCTTATGCAGCTCGTACGCCTTACCCGTGACGGCGAGGTTGTAAGAATGAGCAAACGTACAGGCAAGGCAATAACACTTGTTGACCTGCTTGAAGATATCCCCATCGACGCAGTACGCTTCCTCTTCAATATGAGAGAGCCCGGCTCACAGATGGATTTTGACCTTGACCTTGCAATCGAGCAGAGCTCACAGAATCCCGTTTACTACTGCCAGTATGCGCACGCAAGAATCTGCAGTATCATCAAAAAGCTTGAAGCAGAAGGCAAAGCGGCAAGAGAATGCACTCTTCCCGAGCTTGCAAAGCTTTCCGCTCCCGAGGAGAAAGAGCTTATCAGACATCTTTCAAC
>JAZQKN010000013.1:0-2819 GCA_045542175.1 Acutalibacteraceae bacterium
GTCGTAGCCGTGTTCGCGAAGATTGCGGAAGATCTCGGCAACATAGTTCTTTGCGGATTTCGTAATCGTTTCAAGAAATTCATCCGCAATATCCGCTTTGCCGAAACGAAGCACACGGGTGATAACCGATTCGTCAACCGCTGCGTGGTGAGTGCGCATCATATCTTCTTTTACCTGAATCACGCATTGCTGAGTGCCGAATTTCTCCGTGAAGCATCTTCGGTTTTCGGGTTTCTTCTCATTGATAAGCATAACGTTCATCGTACCGTTGCCGATATCGCAGAGCATATTTGTTCCGCTGAATTCGTGAATTCTGTCCGCAATAGCGGCAAACCCCTGCGGAAAAATATCCGCACCCGTAAACTCGACCCTGTAGACAATGCCGTTGAAGCTGAATTCAACCTCTTTGTTCTGCAAAAGGTAGCTGCGGAAAGCTTCCTTCTGTGCAGTGAGCCAGGTCAGAGGAAGACCTGCCGCCAAGTGAACTTTAGCCTCACGCAGTCCACGTGCACGAAGCTCGTAAGCGACAGCTGCCAAGGTCAGAACATAGTAATCCATATCCTGTATTTTGTCGGCAACGAACTCCTTGTGACCTTCACCGATTGTGTAATATTTACCGTTCCACGTAAGCAAATTGTCTTTGAAAGCGGGCTCGGTGTCGCTCACATAAACACCCGTTGAGAAAGTCTTATTTGCTGTTTTGATATTCCCGTATCCGTGGTCAATACCGAGAATAAGAGAGGCGTTTGAATTCTTCATAAATTCTCCTTTCTTTTGTGATAATGATTTTGCCCTCCAACCATATACGACACAAGAAAGCCAAAATGTTCCAAAGGTTGGAGAAAAATTTTATAATAAATCCAAGTAAGCGGAACAAAAAGAAAAGCCCCACACGAAGCGGGGCAGATAAAAGCAGTCTGATCATATACAGAGGGGCAACTATATCTGCCCATTTGGAGGTGAACGGAACAAAAAACACTGTGGAAATTTCAGGCTTTCTGTGATATGATTAGAATGATAAAAAAATCGATGAGGTAGATTATGGCTTCAAGTAAAGAATATCTGGAATTCATTTTAGAACAGTTATCCGAACTGGATGATGTAACATACAGAGCGATGATGGGAGAATATATCCTCTACTATCGAGGCAAAATCGTCGGCGGAATTTACGATGACAGACTGCTTGTGAAGCCCGTCAAATCGGCTGTTGCTCTTATGCCCGATGCAACTTTTGAACTGCCTTATGAGGGTGCAAAAGAAATGCTGTTGGTTGATGATGTTGACGATAAGGATTTCCTTGCAGAGCTTTTTAACGCTATGTATGATGAACTTCCGTTACCGAAGAAAAAGAGATAGATAAATAAGAATTTGACGGAGAGTATGTATGGATTATTATAAGCAAATTTTCAAACGTAAATCATTTCATATTTTCAAAGATACGGATACACTTACAGGTGATGAAATCCAAGAATTAAAAGATTTTATTAAAATCGTAAAACCGCTTAATTCTGAAATTAAGACAGAAATTTGCATTGTTCCCGAAAAGGACACTACCTGTAAACGAGGTGGGGAATTCTGCATTTTGTTTTACAGCGAAACAAAGGATGAATATTTGCGAAACATTGGGTATATGGGCGAACAGATTGATTTGTATCTTGCATCACAGAATATAGGTGCTTTATGGTTTGGCATCGGTAAACCAAAAGATATGCAAGTGAACGGTCTTGATTTTGTTATTATGATTTCCATTGCCAAAATGCCCGTAGACAAGTTCCGAAAGGATATGTTCAAGTCAAAAAGAAAACCTCTCGGTGAAATATGGAAAGGTAATACATTAGGAGTTGCGGAGATTGTTCGTTTTACGCCAAGTGCTTGTAATACACAACCGTGGATTGTTGAAAATACCGGTTGCGATTTAATGATATCCCGATTTAAGAAACCCGGAAAAAGAGGTATTATGCCTGCTGATAAGGTTCGATATTACAATAAGATTGATATGGGTATTTTTCTTTTTATGCTCGAAACTTGTCTTGCACACGAAAATTACAAATATGACAGAACCCTGTTTGCAGATACATCAGATGACAGTATTGAGCAAACCTTAATCGCAAAATACACATATTCAAACAAGTAATCAATTCCAATTTGTCAAAATAATAGTTAAGGGAACAAACCGTACTTTTCAGTCGGATTGTTCCCTATTTTTATGCTGCTATAAACTTTTGCTTCAGCTTTGCGAGCCTTTTTCCGACTGCGCTATGAGTTTTGAAACCCATCTTTTCCGCTATCTCGGCTTGTGTCATACCGTTCATTGCATACATCAGGATGGTTTTGTCATCCTCACTCAGACCTCCCCAAAAGTTCGTAAACCTTTCGTTCGCAAAAACTATCTCGCTCACATCTTCCGCATAGGCGGTCTGCTCGTCAATTTCATCTACTGATTCAACCATAACCTTTGCCCTGCTGTGATTCCATTTGCGATCAAAATCTGCCGCAGGAAAGTTCTGCTGTTTATGGCTGAAATCCTCGTGTGCAGGCTCGCTCTGAACGATGCTCGCAAGCTCTCCGAACTTCATAACATCCATTACGGTATCGATACTTTTACTTAAAAGCTCATCTGCCTTTTCCGTATTACCAAAAGCCGACGAAAACTGCTCAATGATTTGTGCGGCACAGTCAGGATTTTCACTAATCAGTTTGTAAACCGCTTCACTGACAATCTGAGATGTACCGTTTCTGAGAAGCATAAGCGGATTTTCATTTTTATCATAGCAGGAAATGTGACCTCTCAGCCCCTTCTCCCTTGCAAGCAAGTCGGA
>JAZQKN010000014.1:0-4308 GCA_045542175.1 Acutalibacteraceae bacterium
TCGGCGGCAACACTCAGCTATTATTTTGCTCCGGTGCTTGTAACCCTTCTGTGCCCCGTGCTTTTTAAGGAGAAAATGACAATAAAGCAATGGATATGCTTTGTTATGTCAACTGTGGGAATTGTCCTTATTACGGGCATCAGCTCGTCAGACTCGGGCAGTAACCATTTCAAGGGCATTCTTTTCGGTCTCGGTGCTGCCTGCCTTTATGCTACGGTAATACTTCTCAATAAATTTATTAAGGGTGTTGACGGAATCCACCGCACGTTTCTGCAGTTTGTTGCGGCTTCGGTGTCACTCTTGCCTTATGTGCTTTTAACGGACGGAATAAATATAGCACGGCTTGACGGGAAGGGAATTGCCCTGCTTCTTGTAGTCGGTCTTGTGCACACGGGAATTACATACTGTATGTACTTCTCCTCACTTAAAGAGCTTCCCGGTCAGAAGGCGGCAATTTTAAGCTACATTGACCCCCTTGTAGCCGTTATATGCTCTGTGGTTATTCTCCGCGAAGAAATGACGGTACCGCAGATTATAGGCGGTGTGCTTATTTTAGGCTTTACATTATGGAATGAAATCACACCCCGTAAGGAGAAAACGAAATGAACGAAATTACAAGAAGCCTTAAAAACAGAAAATCCGTGAGAGTATTCACGGAAAAGGAAATTGATGAAAATATAAAGGAAGAAATTCTTCTCTGTGCCGTAAATGCCCCCACGGCAGGCAATCAGCAGTTATACACAATTCTTGATATAAGGGATAAGGAGCTGCTGAAAAAGCTTTCCGTCAGCTGTGACAATCAGCCCTTTATAGCAGACTCAAAATTTACTCTCATTTTCTGTGCGGATTTCAAAAAATGGTACGATGCTTTTAAGCTTACGGGCTGTGAGCCCCGACAGCTTCGCGAGGGTGATTTGCTTCTTGCGGTAAACGATGCTTTAATTGCCGCACAGAATGCCGTGTGTGCCGCAGAGAGCTTCGGTATCGGCTCCTGCTACATAGGGGATATTATGGAAAACTGCGAAATTCACCGTGAAATGCTGAATCTCCCGGAATACGTTTTCCCTGCCGCAATGATAGTTTTCGGCTATCCTGCCGACAGTCAGATAAGAAGAGAAAAGCCCCAAAGAGCGAATATGAAGCACATCGTTCACACGGATACCTACCGTGTAATGGAAAAGGATGAGCTTCAGGAATTGTTCGGTATCAAGGCAAAAGAAAAGTCCTATGAGGACTGGATGAAGGCCTTCTGCAACAGAAAATACAACAGCGATTTCTCCGTCGAAATGAGCCGAAGCGTAGGCGAATACCTTAAACAGTGGAAATAAAGATTGAGTGCTTGTCCTCCGTGTTGATACTAAAATGTTCACAATAGTAAGGACTTTTGCTATGTGCGGATTGATTTATTGGATAACAACTTTATTCTAACGGAAAAGGCTTGACCGTTTTGGTCAAGCCTTTATAATTATAATTCCTCGTTCTTAGAAATTATCAGTTCTAATGATCCGTCTTCTAATGAGTTATATTCATCCAAGTGGAAGTGGCAACCATTTGGGACATCGTCCTGTGCCAAATGCAAAAGATGCCGTGCTAAAGAAATTAACCCTTCACGATTCGCCTCAATAGTCAATGCATTAAATGGTGCAGATGTTTTAATCTTGAAATTCTCTTCCCATACACATTCGACACCATTGTCATATTCGGGAATAAATATTTTGATTTCTTTCATAAGTTCCACCTCACTTTATTTTATTATACCACACCACAGATTTAATGTAAATATTTTTTAAGTGGTGTGTCCTATATTGACAGCAGCAGAGGGGTTCATTCTCGGAGTCGGCGCAAAGATGTTAAAAATCGCAAGACCTGTCATCGTCTACTGCGCCGTGGCGAGTGTGATTTATGGGATAATCTATTATTTTTGTCAGTTCGTCTATTGACGGACTGATATTTTTTGAGAATTGTTGTTGACATTTACCTTAGGTAAAATAGTATAATCATATTGCCTGGAGGTGATTTTTTTGAAAATTAAAGATGTCATTGCCAAAACCGGCCTGACAGACCGTGCTATTCGTTTGTATATTGAAAACGGTTTGGTTGCACCCGAAAATCAAAAGTCTTACAATGGACGAAACAATTATAATTTTACGCAAGCAGATATTGAGAGCTTTGAGCAGATTGCATTGCTACGCAAAGCGGATTTTTCTTTGGAGCAAATCAAGACGCTAAAATCAGGCGGAGATTCTGCAAAGGAAGTTTTGATTGCCTATCTGACCGATAAGAAAGAATCTGTGGTTACCGGTCAAAAGATTGTCGATGCATTAAAAGATATTCCGCAACAAGAAATTGTTACAATAGACTATGTTTGCGAAAAAATCAAAGCAAGCCTTGAAAACACACCACTACCTGAATCAGACAGAAAAGCAACCAAAGGCGAACTGTTGGAGAAATGGTTAATGCGAATACCGGCAATTATTTTTCTTGCCGTTTGTGGGGGGCTCGGACTTGGCGTGTTGCTTGCATACCGCGAAAATTTTCCATTTCCGCATTTCTACGCCAATCCTGTAAATTTCATTGGAACAGTATATGTTTTTATTCCTATTATTTCGGCAATTACAGTCCTTTTGTTATATCGAAAACACCGATTTGATTTTAAGAAACGCAAAAAACGCAGATGGATTGCCGGGATTGCATTAGCAGTCGCACTTTTGGTAGCTGTTCTGCCGATTGGTATAGCATCATTAATGCTGATTCCACCTGTTTATTCAGAAACAAATTCCCCGGAAAATTATTTGATAATGGGTAGCTATGTAAAAATGTATGGGGATGATATTCACAAGTTATTTCCTGCGAACATACCGCGAAGTGCAATAGCAGAAGGTTCACAATGGTACCCACCGGATAAGTTTTTAGATACAACCAAATATTATTACTATTTTCAAGATGTGGTTGACCCCAGTTTTCAATTATATGCGGAATGGGTATTGCCTAAGGACGAATTCGTTGAAGAACTAAACCGAATCTATAATTTTTATCCGGAAGGTGCTAAGCAACAGGTTCAATGGGGTGACTGGGTTTGCCTGAGCTTTACGGAAGATACGCTTAATGTTAAACAAGCAAAAGAAGAAATCGATTACTATTATCTGTTATTTGCTTATAATGAGAAAACCGGTGGAGTTCGATATATTGCAAGTTATTCTATGGCCTGCGGCAGAGAAGAAGATCCATACTTTTTGGAATTACAATGGGAATAACTTATAAAACTAATGGGGCCTAAGTTGACAAAGCAGAGGGTTTTGTCTTGGGGTTGGTGCGAAGATGTTTACAATAGCAGAACTCGTCATCGTCTACTGCACCGTGGGAGTGTGATTTATGGAGTTATTTATTGGGTAACAACTATAATATAAAACAGGCGGTCAATGACCGCCTGTTCAACTTTTATTTTCTTTCTATTTCGGGAATCTCGAATTCAACAATAAAATTTTCCCGACTTCCCCTTGCAGATTCGATTTCTATTTCTAATGAATAGTGTTTGTTTTCCAATTCTTTAATGGTATCGCTCATCCACCAAGGTTTATCAATTTCATTTATATTAACATCAGGTGTTCTGATTTTATAGTTGTATAACCGAATTGTTTTTATGTTTCGTTCGTACAATGCATTTTTGCAATCTAATTCAATTTCTAAACAATTGTACTTTAACGGTTTTTCTTTATGGTCAGGGGCTAATTGTAATTCGGAAACGGAGAGTATAGCAGCATCGTGAAGTCCATATTTCCAGTACCAATCCGGAATCTGCGAATAACATTCTTCGTTTTTTTTCTCAGTTGATAGTCTTTTTTTATTCATAATAGCACCTCACTTTATCTTATTATACCACATTTCTGATTTAATGTAAATGTTTTTACAGGCTAAAGGGTATTAACTTGATACAAAAAAAAGGTATCAGCCTTACGGTTGATACCCTTGATTGTATTATCAGAATTCAAGCTTCTTTGAGATGTAGTCTGTGAGTTCTGCGATGGGAAGTCTTACCTGCTCCATAGTGTCACGGTCGCGGACTGTTACGCAGCCGTCTTCTTCGGAATCAAAGTCATAGGTGATACAGAAGGGAGTACCGATTTCGTCCTGTCTTCTGTAACGCTTACCTATAGAACCTGCGTCGTCAAATTCGCACATAAAGTTCTTCTGAAGCTGATGGAATACCTTCTCTGCGCCTTCATTCAGCTTCTTTGAAAGGGGAAGAACTGCACACTTATAGGGAGCGAGTGCGGGATGGAAGTGAAGAACAACTCTTGTGTCGTTCTT
>JAZQKN010000015.1:0-14996 GCA_045542175.1 Acutalibacteraceae bacterium
GGGTATCAGCGGCTATTATTTCAAATCCGTTCTCGGTGATATCACCCTCCAGTCAAAATTCAATCTGATGGGTACAATCGGCTCGGTGCTTGCAATTCTCGTTGTTCCCGTATGCTCAAAGTTTATGAACAACCGCTCAATCTACAAGCTTTCGCTTTCAATGGCGGCGGCAGGATATATCGGCATGGCTGTTATGGGCTATTGCTTTGAGGGCAACGTTACAGCACTCGGCATTTTCTATATTCTTACGTCACTCGGCACGGGCAGTATGTTCGTCAACCAGACGGTCATGCTCGCAGACGTTGTTGACTACGGCGAATACAAGCTCGGTCAGCGCAACCAGGCTCTTACCTTCTCGATGAAGGGCTTCCTGCAGAAGATGGCATATACAATGCAGGCAATCATTATGTATGCAACCTTCAGCATAACGGGCTATGACGGCCTTGCAGAGGTACACACCGCAACCGCAAAGAGTGCAATTTCGTTCCTTATGTTCATCGTTCCACCCGTAATGATTATCGTTTCTTTAATCATCTTCTCAAAGAAATACAAGATTTACGGCGAATTCAAGCAGGAGGTTTTACGCTCCGTCAGCGAAAAATAAAAAAATTAAGGACTGCCCTTCGGGACAGTCCTTTTTTATTGGTTTTCAGCAAAGAATAAATCCCCGGTTTTACCGGGGGAAGAAAAAAGCGGAGCAAACGATAGCCTCCCCTTGTCAGGGGAGGTGGCTCGGCGAAGCTGAGACGGAGGGGTAGTTGACATTTTCTCTCCCTCAGTCTTTTTGCTACGCAAAAATCCGGCTCCCTCATCAGAGGGAGCCGAGAAAACCGAACTCGTACCCGTTTACGGGTTGCGGTGAGTGTGATGTGATAATAATGTTTCAGTACCCCTTACAATGGTTAAGCCGATAATAGCCTCTTATAGGGGCAGTGCAAACCACCGGTTGAACCGGCGGTTTTGATTTAAACCGTAATTATCTGTCAATTAAAACTTCCGTCAGCGACTATTCTTTTTTCAACAAGCTCCGGATACGTTTTTCTCCGCTTCTGTTGATTGCTTGTAAGAAACGCCGCTTATACCGCTTACTCCTTCCTTCGTAGTACGGGGCGGCTCGGAAGCCTCGCGGGGGCCGTCTGTTGTGAACTCATTTGTCGGAGTCTGCGTTAATTCGACAATTCCCGAAACCTGAACAGTCGGCTGATTCTGCTGACTGTTTTTGTTTTTCACAGAAAAAACAACAGCTATAGCTGCCACAATTAAGGCTGCAGAAACCAGAATACAAATAATTATTTTGCTTTTTTTCATAACGAAATCCTCACGGAGGTGCACATTAAAAACGTGCACCCTGTTTTACAGAATTATAAGGTTATGTCAAAAATCGACTGAGCAACCACACGGTTAATTTTAAAGAGATTCTTGAAGAAGCTTATCAGCTTCTGGAAAAATCCGGATTTTGCCGAAACTGTTTTCTGAGCGGTCACGGCACTGCCGTTTTCAAGCACCTCTGTACCGTCATTATAAACAATCTTTGCGGTTACCGTTACCTGACCTGAACCTACGCATTCAAGCGTACAGTCCTCTCCGTTTCCGCTATAGCTTACGGTAACAGCTCCGGGATTGCTTGATTCCCAGACGATTTTTGCATTTTCGGGAAGATTCTTCGCAACTGCATGAAGGATTATCCTGTCGCCGTGGTTGAACTGAGAAACGGACGATGCTTTTAATGAAAGAGAAACGGGATCGGGAGCCTTCTCAAAGACTGCCTCGATTGTTGCGTCACTCTCAATCTGAGAGAAGGTGTATTCGCTTACAACGCCTACGCTTTCACCGTCTACAAGTACATCTGAAATAACGTAGCCTGCATCGGGAGTGATGGTATAGGTAAGATTCTCATATCTGATGGGGTTGGACGTGCCTTCGGGAGAAATCTTTCCACCCTCGCCTGCAGTTGCTTCGATTGTATAGTAGTTATCCTGCTTATTGTTTACCGAAACGCTTGCACCATAAGTATCATTATACGAAAGCACGCCGTTGGTCATGCTGAGCTTGAGGTTGGTGTTATCCATAAGACCGACACCGTTTACGGAAATATCGTCCTCGCCCTCTCTGGATGACATCAGCGTTACATTGTAAATATCATCTGCATCGAGATTGATGTTTGTGCTGCAAACGTTTGTGGCATCATCTACTGAGAAGGTGATCATACTTGAGGTTGTTTCAACCTTTACACCCAAATCCTCACTGATCATTTTTGCCTTGAAGGTGTCAATTTCGTCGTCATAGTTTTCAACGACGTACAGTTCGGCAGGGAAATAGAAAAGATTATCTTCGTTTCCGCCATCGGGTGCATTCAGATTCAACGAAATGGGGGGAACATAATAAGCATCTTCCAATACGGACTCAAAAACGCCGTCCGAATAGGTTGCTATAAGATTGTGTTCAACGTCATAAACTTTGAAATCATCCGAGTTGGTTATAAGCATATTTGAAATCCATCCCGGTGTAATCTGGAGCTGTCCGCGATTCTTCCACATCTTATTGACGGTCTCCTGAGTCAGATAATCGATTGTTCCGTTGTTGTTGGTCCAATAGGTGCTTCCTTCCAGATTAAACGACCATCCGGTATATTTTCCTGATGAGTTCTTGCTGAGGGTAATATAGCGCTCTGTTCCGCCGGGATAGTTGCTGTCTGAAACATAAAGCCTGTTGTTAGCCTCATCAAGCATATAGGCAACGATTGCATGACCGGCCATTCTGCCGTTGTGCGGACCGGTTATACACACAAGCACACGGTTACCCGCTGCGACCTGCTTGCACAAGCTGTCGATTCCGTAAACCTTGCCGTTGTGTGCCACCGTTGAGAACTGGGTAATATACATAAGCTCAATAAACGTATTGAGTGCCATGTTGTACGTGGAGTTTCTGTCAGATGTTTTTGAAAGGGAAAGGATGGAAGATTTGCCAAACGATGACGGGGTAAGGAATGTTCCGTCCCTGAACATCATGGCGGTAGCTCCCATACCGTAACAAACACCGCCTGCAGAATAATAGGATGCGTGAAGCTCTTTTGCTTTGGTCGTGTTTCCGAAAGCGATTCTGAACGTGCTGAGCGGGATGTTTGCCGAATAGTTGGAGAAACTGTAAGAGAGTTCTCTTATTTCTCCCACATCGGAGCCGACTGTTACCGTAAAAGTTTTGGTTGCCAGAACGGCTTTGTTGGATGCTTTCAAAAGTTTAATGGTAACCGTTGTATTTCCTGCGTTTTTAGCGGTAATTTTCAGCGGTACCGTGTTTCCTGACCACGAGCCCCACGTAGCTGAAACGTTGCTGTTGCTCAGCGAATATGAAAATGCAACGGATTCGCTCGTTCCGCTGAAGCTTATTCTGTTTGTTGAACTTGCACCTTTTGTAAGCGAAATTGATCCCTGCGAAAACGTAATTGTTGGAGTCTGACCTGCGCTTACCGTTACTGTGCACGAAGCTCTGGCAACCTCTTTACCCGATACCTTAAGGTATACGGTAACGGTTCCCGTACCCGATTTTGTACCCTTGATAACAAGATTTGCTTTATTGTTTACTATGCCGCCGTTCCATGAGCAAGAGAAGCACGTGCCGCTTGTACCGTATGACAGTGTGTACTTGCCGCTGATATTGTTAGCTGTAACGCCCAGAGTTGTCTGGTCACCGATCTTAAGAGATGAAGACGAGGTGCTCAGAGAGACTGTAGGTGAGCCTGCAACGGTAACGGGAACGGTTACTGTTGCAAGAGTTGCGCGGTCACTTGATCTTAAAAGGTATACCGTAATACTCGTTGTTCCGGGATTCTTTCCGTATACTGTCAAAGCGTGTGAGTTGCCGCTCCACGTTCCTGTCCAGCTTGCGGAGCAGACCGATGAATTCGCTATTGAGTATGAATAAGTAATCGTTTCAGACGTACCTGAGAACGATATTATCATGCTTTTGGAAGCACCGGGCTGCAAAGAAACCGAAGAAACGCTGCTCTTTATCGAAGCTTTTCCGCCAACGGTTACGTTTATGGTTCTTGTTGCAAGAAGGTCATCGGAATTGTTATACAAACCGACTGTTACGGTTGCTGTTCCTGATTTCTTTGCGCCGATTTTTAGTGTCCAGCCTGACCAGCTGCAGGATATAACCGAGTTGCTGATCGAATAACGTGCATAAATGTTACCGTACGCATTTGAATATGAAACTTTTACCGATGAGGTTGAACCGACAGCGGGTGAAACAGACGTTTCCGAAAGGTTAATCGAAGCTGATTTGGTAACATTTACCGTTATCGTTTTTGATGCCAGAACAGTATTGTTTGAGCTGACAGCGGAAACGGTGATTTTTGAAGTGCCCGCTCCCGTACCCCTGATATTCAACGGAATTTTATTGCCTGACCATGAACCCCAGGAGCAGCTTACGCTATTGCCGCTTGTGTAGGTGTATCTGACATATCCTGAAGAAAGACCGGTAACGGTTACGTAAACCTGTCTTGTTTTGTTATAAACAGTATCAAAGCTGCTGCTTGACACGGAAATCGTTGCTTTGCTTGTAACTGTTACTGAAACGGTTTTGGTAGCCAGCACCTTGTTGTCCGAAGCTCTCTTCAGATACAATGTAATCTTTGACGTACCTGCGCTTGCACCGTTTATCGTCAGCGGTATTTTGCTGTTGCTCCATGAGCCCCATCTGCCTGTAACGTTGGAATTGTTGATTGAATATGCCAGATAAATAGTTCCGGTTCTTCCGCCGTATCCTACCGTAATCTTTGCACTGCCGCCTGTATTGATGCTCACGTTAGAGGAGCTGACTGTTATGTAAGGATCGTTTGCGTTGGTTTCGAAACTGCCTTCAGGCGCTGTACGTTCAGCCGAATTCTCGCTGCCGCCCTCAGGAACCTCGAACTCTTTAATTTCAGTATCCTCCTGAACACCGCTGCCCTGAACGGGAGCGGCTTCAACCTCTTCTGCGATCTCGCTTTCAGGCGTACCGTTCGTCATATTGAGGTTATTCAGGATGATTTCTTCGTTTAATTCAAACGTGTCGGGATCGCCGTCTATGACAACGTCCTCAGCATCAAGGCTACCGGAGTCGCCGTCAACGCTTTCAAATTCTTCAAGAATTACAGCATCGGATAAAATATCTTCGTTAACACCGTCAGATGCTCCGGCAACCGCTAACGGGATTGCCGAAAACACCATCATCGCCGCCATGATAACGGCAAGAGCTTTTTTAAATTTCATAAATCTGACCTCCTCAAATTAATACCAAAGGAATCCCAGGAGAAGAATCCTGATTATCCATTGCCACCATGCATACGATACCCTGACGTTATACGAAGTCTTGAATCCTTCATATTCAACCGAGATTTCCTGAACACCTTCCTTGGACGTATTGAGTCCTGAGCAGGTGAATTTCGAAGTGTCGGAAACAATTTCCGTTGAGCCGTCTGTATACCTGACTATAAGTGACATACCGGCTTTGTCGATCTTGTTACCGGTCTTATAAGTATAATCTGTTTTGTCGGGTTTGTTGAGAATTTCAATGGATTTGATCTGTTTTTTCTGAGGTAACTGCTGGGAAACACCGTCAACGCTCAGAGAAACATCAGTGCTGTTATTTACCGTAATATTAAGGTCTCCGCCGCCACAGGACAGGCTTATCTGTGTACCGTCAGCAATGCCGTTCAGAGCGATCGTGTTATAATGGTTATCCATCGATGAATACAGCTCCATGCTGTAGCTGTCTCCGTTTGCCGCATTGACGTCAATGGAGTTAAGGTCATACTGATCGTCTACAACCATGGTGATTTCGCTCGCGGTTGTGGATACCGTTGCGCCGAGGTCCTTGTTAACCATGGTAACGGAAAAATCGTTGTCGGAATTGTCTGTATTAACAATTTTATACATATCCGTCGGTACCATAACAAGACCGCTTGTGTTAACGTTCATTTCTGCAACGTAAATCTGCTGAATTTCTTCATCATATGAGACAAACGCTTCTTCCTCACACTTGCCCATCAGGTTGCCTGCAACGTCCCTGATTTCGTAATTGGAGGAATTGATCATCAAAACGTTAACCTTGTTGTTCTGAAGCTTCTCTCCGTTGCCTCGGTTTAACCATACGTATTCAAAATCCTCATAAGGAACGTAGCTTATCCACGAGCCTTCGTGATTTGTTCCCCATTCAATCTGGGCACTCAGGTCATAATTCCATTCCGTATAGTTACCCTCTGAATCGGTTTTAAGAGTGATATATCTTTCCGTTTCGGGGTAATTGCAGTCATAGATGTAGAGTCTGCTTTCCTTATCCGTTATCTTCCTGATATCATAGCCGACAACCGCGTGACCGCCTTCCAGTCCGAAAACAGCTATTATCGGGAACTTGTTTGTGGACTTTGCATCTTCAATAAGCTCGCACAAACCGTTCAGGTCATTTCTGTTTTTCCTGTAGTCATCCTGAATGAGCTTGCACTTCTGGGAAACCTGCATTATTTCGATATACTCCGTAAGAGTCATATCTCTTTCCTTCTTGTTCTGTCCAAGCGGACCCGAATAGTCAATGTACTTAAGATTCTCATTAACGTCGGTTACCGAAAGGTCAGATACGAGCAACGCATTATCGTTGAAATCATAGGTTGCCATTCCGGAGGACGATGTTGAGTTGAACATCAGCGCTGTTGACGACATGCCGTAGCAGTTGCCGCCCCACAGGTTTCCGAGAACGTTTACGTCATTGTTATAAAGCTCGGAAGCAAGGGTGTTTTTACCGAAAGCGTTTCGGTAAACGTTGAGACCTATAACGTAGTTCTTTCCGTAATGGAAGCCTGCTTTACCGTTAAATCCGTCATAGTTGTTGATAAACGAGTATGACAAATCCTCAAGGGCAGCGCACTTAAGCCATACCGCATACAAGGAAATTGTATAGTTATTTTTATCGGTTAAGTTGATTATCTGGTCAGCGTTGTCATACTTGACGCTTTCACCCGGATGCTCCGCCCAGCCGATAAACGAATAGCCGTTTCTGGTCGGGATATTCGTACAGTTCAGGGTGTCAATCTCGTCATAATGCATATTCTTGGTCTGAAGCAGAGTTGAACCGTCGAAGAACTTGATTGTATATGTGTTCGCCGTCCAGTGAGCATAGAGGGTAAGGTCTGAAGTGATAACAGAGCTTGCATCAATTTTCTGACCGCCTTCTCTTTCTGTGAACCAACCGTCAAACGTATAGCCCCTTTTCTCGGGAATTTCCAGCGCACCTGCTTTGGTTGTTCCCCAATCAGCATACAATGTGACGTTGCTGTTGTCTGAATACAAATCAGCAGGATAATATACGTTACCGTTACCGTCGTTCCAGTTTTTGAAAACGCAGATAACTTCCTTCACGCCCTGCTTGCAGGCACCGCCGTTGGCATCATAGCTTATTATGAACGATTTGTCAGGTGTAGCTCTTGTCAAAGTAAGAACGTCACCGTCAATTTTGACCTGCGGTTCAGGAGCATTTGTTCCGCCGTTTGCATCATAGGTTACGGTATACGTTGCTATCGCCGACCATCTTGCGTTCAGCGTGATATCCTCGGTTATCACCGTAGTATCGGAAACAAGCTGACCGTCATCCGTATACCAACCCATAAAGTTGCTGCCGTCCTTCTGTGCCGTCGCCAGCTTGCCTGCCGTGGGATTGATCCACTGAGCTGTCAGGACGGTATCCGCATATTCAGAGAAAAGATCTCCTGAAGAATAGACGTTACCGGAGGTTGACTTCCAGCCGTCAAAAGTACACTTCACAACCTTACTTGTTGAAGAAGCTGTTCCTCCGTCGGTTTTGTAAGTGATTTTGAAATTCTTTATGGGAGTTTCTTCTCTGAGGTATATGCTTTCTCTGTCATACAAGGTCTGGGCAGAGGGAGCGTTCGTTCCGCCGTTTACGTCATAAGAAACGGTATAAGTATCAACGTCTGACCAATGAGCATAGAGAGTAACGTTTGAATCAATCTGCGTTTCGGAGGTTACCTTTTCGCCTCCGACCTGCTCTGTATACCAGCCGGTAAAATTCTTTCTGGTAAACGTGGGCTCGGGCAAATTGCCGATTGACGGATTCTTCCACTGTGCATAGAGGGTTGCACTTTCAGCGGCAGCATAAAAACCTCCTGCCAAATATTTTTCGCCCGTGCCGTCACGCATTGTATTCCATGAATCAAACAAACAGAATACTGATGAAGAAGGCGTATTTACCGTTCCTCCGTTTGCGTTGAACGTTACCTTGTAGGACTTTGTGGGCACCGCCTTGGGCAAGGTTGTGCCAACATTGTTATCATATTTTATTGCTTCAGGTGCACCTTCGCCTGTGTTTGCATTAAAGCTGACAATCAGAACGTCAGAAATAAGAACCGCATACAGAACCTTATCCGACGTTACCTCAAACTCGTTGATATACTCTGCAATTTCAGCTTCGGAATCATCAGACCAACCGATATATTCGTGGTTTTTCAGAGTAACCGCGGGCAGAGTAAAGGATAAGCCCTTCTGCGTGAGCACTGTTTTGATATCTACGCTGCCCTTTCCGGGATTAAGCGTTGTCCGGCAGAACGTGATTTCATAGCTTTGCGAAACGTTACCTGCAGTATCCTTAACCGTAAGATAGTACGTTCCGGGCTCAGATACCTCATTTGAGAAGTTGCAGCTTGTTTTTGACGGGTCTACCCTTTCGAAACTGTTTTCTGAATAAACGGGTTTCTTGCCCCAATAGTAGCCTTCAATACCTACGTTGTCCCTGATATTGATTGTAACGGTCTGGGCTGATGCCAGTTCATTTGTGGAGTTTATTGAAGCTGCAGGCTTGGCAGTATCCGCCCACTGTGCATGCAGAGTTGCAGATGAAGATGCCGTATATAAGCCCTCGCAGTTTGTACCATTTCCGTTTGCTGCGGTGTTCCAGCCGATAAAGCCGAAGCCTTCAAGCATCGGTGTGGGCAGAGCGAACGAGCTGCCGCTCTTTGATATTACAGTATAAGGACTTACGCTGCCGCCGTTTGCATTAAGCGTTGTCTGGCAGAAGGTTATGCTGTAAACCGACGATACGTTTTCTGAAATATCCACAACTGCAAGGTAATACGTTCCTTCTTTGGATACCTGCTTTTGCACTTGCGTATCTGTTGAAACGGATACCAGTTCAGTGTAAACGTTATCGGCGTAATATGATTCTGTGCCCCAATAATATCCTGCAACGCCTGCATTATCCTGCAGACTGAGCGTAACGGTCTGGCTTGACGCCACGTTGTTGGTTGAACTCAGAGAGCCGGTGGGTTTTGCTGTATCCTGCCACTGCGCATAAAGTGTTGCAGATGAAATCG
The DNA here is from genome assembly GCA_045542175.1 of Acutalibacteraceae bacterium. Classification (GTDB taxonomy): domain Bacteria; phylum Bacillota; class Clostridia; order Oscillospirales; family Acutalibacteraceae; genus CAG-177. The sequence continues at coordinate 9,362 of JAZQKN010000015.1, forward strand.
GCAAATATGACTTGATATAATCAATACCGCTTCCGTTCGGTGAGCTGTTCCAGCTTACGAAATCCGAGCCGCCGTAGGTGGGGGTGGGCGGAGTAAATGAATTGCCGCTCATTGTCAGTACAGAGGAGGGGTTTACGCTGCCTCCCCTTGCATCGAGAATGGTCCGGTAGAAGGTTATTCTTTCACTTGAAGATACGTTTCCTGCAATATCCTTGACTACAAGATAATACGTACCTGCAGATGAAACTGATTTTGTTACACTTGTACTTGCGGTTACTGAGGAAAGTGCCGTGTAGGTGTTGTCAGAATAAGTCGGGCTTGTACCCCAGTAATAGCCTGCGACACCTGCATTATCATCCAGACTGAGAGTTACCGTCTGACTTGATGACAGATTGTTTGTAGATCTGATACTGCCCATGGGAGTAAGCGTATCCAGCCACCTTGCATACAGAGTTTTTGATGATGATACGGTATACAGTTTGCTGTAAGCCGTTCCGCTTCCGTCAGGCGAGGTATTCCAGCCGTTAAAGTCAAGATAACCGTTTGTCGGAACGGGAAGGTTGAATGAATTGTCACTCTTCGTCAACACGTAAACGGGATCTACACTGCCGCCGTTTGCATTAAGTGTTGTTTTAAAGAACGTTATTGTATAAGCTGAGGATACGTTTCCTGAGTTATCCTTGACAACAAAATAGTACGTTCCTTCATCGGATACCGTTTTTGTTGCACTTGTATTTGTTGACGTGGAGGAAAGCTTTGTATAGCTGTTGTTCAGGTAGTTTGCGTTTGTACCCCAATAATAACCGTCAACGCCTGCGTTATCTCTGAGTGTGAGAGTAACGGTCTGGCTTGAGGCAACGTTATTTGTTGTGCTTATTGCACCCGATGGCTTTGAGTCATCCTCCCATATTGCATAAAGCGTTCTGCTTTCGGATACGGTATAGGTACCTGCAAACAGACTGCCCTTGCCGTCAGCGCTTGTGTTCCAGTTTCCGAATACGTAAGCGCCGTTGGACGGAGTGGGAAGCGTAAATGAATTGCCGCTCACTGTCAGTACGGAAGAGGGGCTTACACTGCCGCCGTTTGCATTAAGAGTTGTTTTGCAGAACGTTATTCCGGCGGATAACGATAAGTTTCCGGCCGTATCTTTAACAACAAGATAATATGTTCCGGCAGACGATACTGTTTTCGTTACGTCCATGCTCGTCGGTGAAGACGGAATAGATGTATATGCATTATCGGAATACGTTGTGCTTGTGCCCCAATAATAACCTGCAAGACCAACACTGTCGCTCATTGAAAGAGTAACGGTCTGGCTTGAAGCTACGTTATTTGTTGAACTCAGTGAGCCTGTGGGGTTTGAGTTGTCCTCCCACTGTGCATACAGAGTTTTTGATGAGCTGACGTTATATACTCCAAAAAGATTTGAGCTGCTTCCGTCAGACCATCCTTTGAAGCTGTATCCGCTTTTTGACGGAACGGGCAGACTGAAAGATTCGCCGCTCTTTGTCAATACGGAAGAAGGACTTACACTTCCCCCGTTTGCGTTAAGAGTTGTTTTGAAGAACGTGATGCCGGAGGTTGCCGATACGTTTCCATAGGCATCCTTGACCGTAAGATAATACGTGCCTGCGGAGGATACGGTTACCGTCGCAACCTTCTCCGGAGTATGTGAAAACGAGACGTAAGAATTGTTGGTATAGGTTGAGCTTGTGCCCCAATAGTAACCTGCAACTGCATCATTATCCTTCAGTGTCAGCGTAACCGTCTGACTTGATGTAAGGAGGTTTGTCGTGCTGATAACGCCGGTAGGCTTCGTCACATCTCTCCACTGTGCATACAGAGTTTTCGACGACGAAGCAGTGTATGAACTTGTATAGGTCGAGCCGCTTCCGTCCGAATCCGTGCTCCAGCACACAAAAGCATATCCGCTGTATTCAGGCTTGGGAAGAGTGAACGAATTGCCGCTCTTTGTCAGCACGTAAGGGGGATTTATCAGTCCGCCCTTTGCGTTGAACGTTGTGCTGCAGAACGTTATACTGTAAGGCTCCGATACGTTTCCTGCAGTATCCCTTACGAAAAGATAATACTTGCCTTCGGAGGATACCGTTTTCGTTACGCTTGTGCTTGGAGTTGCAGTTTCAAGCGCCGTATACGTGTTATTGGAATAAGAGGAGCTTGTACCCCAGTAATAGCCTGCAACGGCTGCATTATCGCTCAGATTGAGTGTAACCGTCTGGCTTGAAGCCACATTATTCGTTGTGCTCAGAGATCCTGTGGGATTTGTTGTATCTCTCCACTGAGCATATAAATTCATTGACGAGGTTGCAGTGTATACTCCGCTGTAATCGGTTCCGTTTCCGCCTGCCGATGAATTCCATCCTTCAAAGCTGTAGCCACTGAGCGAAGGAGTCGGAAGCGCAAATGACGCACCGCTTCTTGTCAATACGTAAGCAGGGCTTACGTTGCCGCCGGCGGCATTGAACGCAGTTTTATGGAAAGTAATTGCGTAAGGAATGGAAACGTTGCCCGAATTATCCCTGACCACAAGATAATACGTTCCGGGTGATGATACCGTTTTGGTTGCGCTTGTGTTTGCAGATGAAGATGAGAGGCTTGTATATGTATTGTCGGCATAGGACGGGTTTGTGCCCCAATAATAACCCGCAACAGCCGAGTTATCCCTCAATGTAAGAGTAACAGTCTGGCTTGGGGCAACGTTGTTTGTTGAGCTCAAAGCACCTGTCGGGCTGCCTGTATCCCTCCATACGGCGTAAAGTGTACGGTTGCCTTCCGACGAATAGTTGCTGCCCGATGAATAGGCTGCCGTTGTCGCTGTGCTGTTGGTTGACCAGCCGAGGAAGGTATATCCGTCCTTTTGGGGTTCAGCATCGCTGAGGATTATGCTTGTGCCGTAATCCTTGCTCTGGCTTAAAGGCGCACCTGAGCCCCCGTTCGCATTATAGGAAATCGTATAAACAGGACCGAATTTCACGGGAATGATACCTGTCGACGAGGTGTTATAGAATTTAACAGCATAGTAATAGGTTGACCCTGCGTTCAGATAATAGGATAAACGGAAGTTTGTGCTGTCTCCGCCGTCATCATCGCTGTCAAGCTCTGTTCCCGACGAATTGTAAAGGTAGCCCTTTGTATCCACGCTTCCGGTTGAATAGATAACGTAGGTGCCGCTTGTTGACGGTGTAAACTTATAATAGTAAACCTGACCGCCATAGGTAATCGGAGTGTCAACACTTGATTCTGACGAAAGAGTTGTCTGTTTCCAAACAGCATAAAGCGTTGAATTTGCTGAAAGAATCACACGTTCACCGGGGATAAACTCGGCGGACGTCGCACTGCTGCTTGTTGACCAGCCCAAAAATGTGTATCCCTTTCTGTCAGGGAGATTTGTTTTGATTGTGTAGGTCGAATCACCGCTTACAGATGAATCGTAGCTGCTGAAACCGTTTCCGTTATAAGTGAGTGTATAAGTGTTTTTTGTCCACACAGCATAGAGTGTGCGGTTTTCATCCGCCGAATAGCTTCCGCCGGCAGAATACTGTGCAACTGTTGACGAGCTGGTTGTTGACCAACCGAGGAAAGTATATCCGTCTCTCTGAGGCTTCTGTGAAGTCAGAGTTATTGTTGCTCCGTAATCCTTCTGCTGGCTTGCAGGAGCACCCGTACCTCCGTTTGCATTATAAGAAACCGTATAAACGGGGCCAAATTTCACGGGAATGCTGCCCGTTGTCGTCGAGCCGTAATATCTGACCGCATAATAGTACGTTGAACCGGCAGACAGATTATATTCCAATCTGAAATTAAAGCCGTCACCGCTGTCGTCATCTGTTGCAAGCTCTGTTCCCGACGAATTATAAAGATATCCCTTTGTATCCACGCTTCCGGTTGAATAGATAACGTAGGTTCCGCTCGTTGAGGGCTTGAATTTATAGTAATATACCTGATTTCCGTATGTTATGGGGGTCGATACGCTCGAAGCGGAGGTAAGAGTTGTTTGCTTCCATACAGCGTAAAGTGTAGCGTTTGAGTTTATCGAATAATTGCCACCGGGTAAGTAAGTGGCCGAAGTTGCACTGCTGCTCGTTGACCAACCCAGGAAAGTATATCCCAATCTAGTCGGAATGGTTGTTGTGAGCGAAATGGCCTCACCGTATGGCTTTGTCTGCGACGCAGGCGTCGGACTTCCTCCGTTTGCGTTATATTTTATCGTGTAATCAGGTTTCGTAACCGTAACGTATATCGTCCGCGAGGCTATAACGGCATCGTCTGATTTTCTGTTCAAAGAAATCGTGACAGGAATGCTTGAGCCGACCTCATAGCCGGTTATTGTCAGCGGGAGTTTGTTGTCTTCGGTCCATTCGCCCCACGTGCAGGTTATGGCTGATGAGTTTTTGTCCCATTTCCAATAACAGTCATAGCTCAGGTCACACGATTTATTGACAAGGACCGTTGCCGAATTGCTGCCTGCCAGATTCAGCGAAACAGACGAAGTTGAAAGATTGATTGTCGGCGTTCTGTCAATAACGTTGAAGGAATAGTTATTTGACGTATAGGAATACTGAGTGTTTGAAACCGAGTTCGTTGAATAAGTCAGAACAAAATAAAAATAATACGAACCGACTTCAGCATAATTCAGAGGTACTGCCCAGTATCTGAAATAGTTCGTGTTCGGAAACTCATCCTTCCAATGAATCGTTTCATAAAGCGCACCGTCTTTATAAAGATACAGATACGCATCGTGAAGGTAAACAAGCCTGCCCACGTGAATATTCATCCAGGGGGTCTCCTGGTAATAATATGTCGTGTTTGCATCAGGCAAATCCACCTCATCCAGGTTTCCGTTTACCCCTGAATATGACGCATTCCACGCCACGTTAGTAGTGGAAGCGGCGGAAGCCGTGGTTTCAAAAACGCTTGAACCGTCCATCCATGCCGGAAGCTCAAGTCCGACCAGACCTGACAAAGGCGCTGCACCCAATATCATTATCATTGCGAGCAGAAGTGCCGTTGTCTTTTTCAAGAAAATCCTCATCGTATAACCTCCATAAGTCGTTTCGACTGATAATATGAATTTCCGCAAATGAAATTTATTAATAGAAATACCTATACATTCTATAGTGTATCACTTTGATATCCAAAAGTCCACATATTTGTAAATTTTTTCAATAAAAAAACTGTCTCACTTCACCGAGGAGACAGTCCTTTACATTCATCTGATTATCAGCCAAAGAATTATGTTTGCGGCAAGAAAAATTACGTTCACAACCGTAAAATAAAGCAGATACTTTCCTGCCTTCACATTTTCTTTGACGGTGAGTTTGAACGAAATCAGGCTCGCCATAGAGGCAATCAAAGTGCCGAGACCTCCGAGATTTACGCCGACCAGCAAATCTTTTGCATTATCGGTGAAGCCCGAAAGCAGAAGCGCCGCAGGTACATTTGAGAAAACCTGGCTTGCCGCAATACCTGCAATAACCTCGTTGCCGACAACGATTCTTCTGAGGAAATCGCTGACGGGGGCAACGTTGCCGAGATTGCCGATAAAAATAAAAAGAAATACAAAGGTGAGAAGCAGGCTGTAATCAATTTTCAGAATTGTTTTTCTGTCCGATAT
>JAZQKN010000016.1:0-16416 GCA_045542175.1 Acutalibacteraceae bacterium
CGTTGCAGAAAACGTGCTTTTACAGGAAGTTGATGAGAATAACATCAAAACCGTTGAGACTGCATTGAAACTCAGCGGTGCTTACGATAAAATCGCATCTCTTCCCGAAGGTATGAACACGCTTCTCACAAGAGAATTCGATGATGAAGGCGCGTTACTGTCGGGCGGTGAAGCTCAGAAAGTAACAATCGCCCGTATCTTTGCGAAAGATTTTGAAATTGCAGTGCTCGACGAACCGTCATCCGCTCTTGACCCAGTAGCAGAGAGCAAAATGTATGATAGCTTGATGGAAGGCACAAAAGGAAAAACGGTTTTCTATATCTCTCACCGTCTTTCAAGTGCCACACGCTCCAATAAAGTTATGGTATTTTCAAAAGGCGAACTTATTGAATTCGGCACTCACGATGAATTGATGTCACAGGGCGGAGAGTATTGCGAAATGTTTACCCTTCAGGCATCGGGTTACAGAGAGGAGGGTGATGAAAATGAGTAAAAAGACAAATAAGACACCGAAATGGCAGAATGTTAAGAATTACGCCTATATTTTAAAATTTATCGGCAAAAATGAACCAGTTCTTCTTTTCGGTTATATGTTTTTTAACGTTTTAACCACCTTACCCTGGATGATTTCAAACGTTGTTCTTCTCAAATATATCATAGACGTTGTAACGGAAGGCAAGGATTTATACCGTATTGCGGTTGCTTGCGGAGTATTTGCGGCTTTCGTAGTTATCGGTAACGTACTCAACAGCATTTTCTATGAACTGATTATGCCGAAAAGCCGTGAAAGGCTTTATTATAAACTCTACATTCAGATTTATGAAAAAGCTGCAAGAATGGACTTTGAAGCTTATGACAATCCTGAGTTTTACAATGACCTTGTGCTTTCAATGAATACAATGAATGAAAGAATTGAATCTGTTCTTTCAAGTGCCGACGATATTGTTACAAATCTAGTTTCAATTCTAACTCTCGGCTCTGTTATTGTTATGATTGATCCGCTTTGTCTTCTTTTTGTTGCAGTTTGCGTTGGTATAATGGTGCCTATCGGTAAACTTATTGCCAAAACAAACGTAAACCGTCAGGAAGCTATGACTCCTCTTGACAGAAGAAACCTTTATTACAGCCGAGTATTTTATCTTAAGGATTACGCCAAAGAAATAAGACTTAACCCCTCGGGTGAAATGATTGAAAGACGCTATAACAAGAATATTTTTGACAGGCTTACAACGGTTTCGCCGTTTCTTAAAAAGCAATGGCAGCTCTATTTCTGTCAGGAAGGTCTGCCGATGACTTTGCTCATCTACTTCGGCGTTTCTGTGTTTATGGGTTATAAAGCCATTGTAACAAAAGAAATCGGTCTCGGCGATTTCGCTGCAACTTTCAACGGTGCAAACGCAATCAGTAACTCAGTTTTTGCAATGACCAGCTGGATTGCCATCGGCGTCAGAGAAAACGGCTTGTATATCGAGAAATTCAGAAAGTTTATGAACGCCAAAGAAAAGATTGTAGATGGCGATGATAAAACAGTTTACGATAAACCAGTTACAATCAAGCTCAATAACGTTTCATTCACTTATCCGGGCAACGAAACTCCTTCACTAAAAAACATAAATATGGAGATCAAGCCTTATCAAAAGGTTGCTCTTGTCGGTTACAACGGAGCAGGCAAAACAACCCTCACAAACCTTCTTCTTCGTCTTTACGATGCTACAGAGGGCGAAATTACGGTTGACGGTAAAAATATCAAGGATTGGGATATTTCCGCTTACCATAAGAATTATGCGGCAGTGTTTCAGGATTTTGCACTGTTTGGTGCAAGCGTTGGTGAAAACATCGCAATGTCTGACAGCCACGATAAAGAGAAGGTGCTCGCTTCACTTAAAGAAAGCGGATTCAATAAGGAGCTTTATAACGGCACGGATTCAATTCTATTGCGTGAATTTGATGAAAACGGACTTTCGCTTTCAGGCGGTGAAGCACAAAAGGTTGCCGTTGCAAGAGCTTTTTATAAAAACTGTCCGTTTGCAATTCTCGATGAGCCGAGCGCAAACCTTGACCCTGTTTCCGAGTATTCACTAAATGAAGCGATGTCAAGAGCTGCAAAGGATAAAACGGTTATTTTCATTTCGCACAGACTTTCAACAACCGTTATGGCTGACGTAATTTATATGCTTGAAAAAGGTGAGATTGTAGAAAGCGGAACGCACGAAGAATTAATGGCTCTCGGCGGAAAATACGCTTATATGTTTAATCTGCAGGCAGAAAAATATAAATCTTAAAAAAGGGGAGCAGATACCTGATGCATCTGCTCCTGTGGAGTTAATTATGAATTTTAAGAATAAATTTATCACCAAAGTTATTGCACCCGTTTGTCTTTCCAAATGGACACCTTATTTTCATATTTCAAAGCTTTGCAATGCACCCAAAAAGGTAATTTCACTCAGTGCACTCGGTATCGGAAGCAAGGAAGACCCTTTATATATGACGGCTCACAGAGGCGTTTCTTCAATTGCTCCGCAGAATTCTCTGCCCGCTTACGTTGAGGCTGTAAGACTCGGCTATTATTCGGCAGAATGCGACATCAGGCTTACTAAGGATAAAAAATGGGTTCTTTTGCATAACGATACTGTTGATTCGCAGTTCTTTCAGAAAGGCAAGGTATCGGATTTCACTTTTGATGAGCTGAGATCGTTCAAGTATAAATACGGCAGTAATTTCTGGACACACGAGGGTATGAAAATTCCTACTCTTGATGAATACCTCGACGTTTTTGTCGGCTCAAACACGAGACCTCAGATTGAAATCAAAGAAGAGACTTATGACCTTCTTTATCAGGTTGTTGACGCAGTTAAGGCGAGGGGACTTGAAAAAAGTGCAATCATTATCTCGTTTGATTATGAACAGTTAAAGCAGATTCACAAACTCGACCCCGAAATTGAGCTCTGGTACCTCGTTGGAAAAATTACGGAAGAAAGTATCATAAAAGCCAAAGCAATCGGCGATAACGTATGGCTTTCTCCCTGTTTCCAGGATAACACAAAAGAATCAATTCAGCTTGCAATCGATGCGGGAATCGGCATTTCGTTCTGGACAGTCAATAAGGTTGAAGATGCGAAACTGCTCTATGATATGGGTCTTCGCTACGTTGAAAGCGATATTCTTTATAACTGATAAAATTAAAACCGCCTTCTTCGGAAGGCGGTTTTTTATGTTTTTATTTGTCTTTGAGATAGTCGTTACAACAGATGAGTGTGAGCACTCCGTCAACTTCTTTATTATGATTTATAATTGAATCGCTTACCTCAAGTACTTCATCTGCCGTAAGGTCTGTGCAGATTGAATGAGTATCAAACGGGGTACCTTTATGTGTTTCAATGTTATAGTAAACTCCGAATCCTTTTAACTGATTGCAGAAAGTACCGACTGAAACTCCGCTTTCGGGCAGAAGCTCATAAATACCGCTTATGTAAATATTTAAGTCTTGAAATAATTATTTATATATGTTAAATTATAAAGGATGATATTTTATCTAAGGAGAATTATTATGTGCAATTGTAACGGACCCAAAAGCGATTTTACACCGCTTGCTCCTGTTCTTGAAAAATACGGTAATTCCGCAAGTAACCTTATTACCATTCTTCAGAAGGCACAGGAAATCTACGGCTATCTTCCGAAGGATGTTATGTACCATATCGCTGATAAAATCGGCGTAACTCCCGCTGACGTTGTGGGCGTAGCAACGTTTTATTCTCAGTTCAGATTGACCCCGATCGGCAAATATCTTATTATGTCCTGTCAGGGTACAGCTTGTCACGTTAACGGAAGTGAAAGAGTAAGCGCCGCAATTGCAGAATATCTCGGAATTAAAAGCGGCGAAACAACCGAAGACGGACTTTTCACCCTTGAAGACGTTGCTTGTCTCGGATGCTGCTCACTCGCTCCCGTAATTATGATTAACGGTGAAGCATACGGTAACCTCACTCCCGACAGCGCTGTAGCCGTTTTGAAAGAAATCCGTGCAAAGGAGGGTAAATAATGCGTATTATTATCGGTGAAGGCTCCTGCGGTATCGCTGCGGGTGCATCAAAAGTTCATAACGCAATTGCCTCTCTTATGGACGGCAGTGAAAAGTTTACTCTCGGAAGCACAGGCTGTATCGGAATGTGCTATCTTGAACCCATTGTTGATATTTATGAAGGTAATGCGCTTGTACATCGCCTTGTTAAGGTTTCGGCTGACGATGCAAATGCAATTGTTGACGCTGTAAACACAAACGATTTCAGCGGTATTGAAAACCTTATCATTACTGATGATGATAAAGAATTTCTTAACCGTCAGACCAGAATCGCTCTTCGTCATTGCGGTCTTATTGACCCCGAGTCAATTGATGATTATAAAGCAACCGACGGATATCTTGCACTCGAAAAAGCTCTTAAAACAATGACACCTGAAGAGGTTATTGAAGAAATCAAAACCTCAGGTCTTGCGGGCAGAGGCGGTGCCGGTTTCCCGACCTGGTTTAAATGGAATGCCGCGCGTCAGAGCGTTGGAGAAAATAAATATCTTATCTGTAATGCCGATGAAGGTGACCCCGGTGCTTTTATGGACAGAGCACTTATCGAGTCCGACCCTCACAGCCTTATTGAAGGTATGCTTATCGGTGCTTATGCAATAGGTGCCTGCGAGATGATTGTTTACGTAAGAGCTGAATATCCTCTTGCAATCAAACATCTTGAAAAAGCTATTGAACAGGCAAAAGCCGCAAATCTGCTCGGAGAAAACATTCTCGGCACAGGTTTTTCGTGTGATATGAGAATCAAAGCGGGCGCCGGTGCGTTCGTTTGCGGTGAAGAAACCGCTCTTATAGAATCTCTCGAAGGCAAACGAGGAATGCCCAGACTCAAGCCTCCTTTCCCCGCACAGAAGGGTTATATGGATTACCCCTCAAACATCAACAACGTTGAAACTTTCGCTAACGTTTCATGGATTATCAATAACGGCGGCGAAGCTTTTGCCGCAATGGGAACAGAAAACAGTAAGGGCACCAAGGTATTTGCACTTACAGGCAAAATCAAAAAGGGCGGCCTTGTTGAAATCCCTATGGGCAAAACTCTGCGTGACGTAATTTACGGTATCGGTTGCGGTATCCGTGACGATAAAAAATTCAAAGCCGTACAGATGGGCGGACCTTCCGGCGGATGTATCCCCGAAGAACTGCTTGATACCGTAATTGATTACAAAGCCCTTGCCGCAACCGGTGCAATTATGGGTTCCGGCGGTATGGTTGTTATGGATGAAAGCACCTGTATGGTAGGTATGGCTAAGTTCTTCCTTGATTTTACTGCACTTGAATCTTGCGGTAAATGCGTTCACTGTCGAATCGGTACAGAAAGAATGCAGGAAATCCTTACACGTATTGTAAACGGTGAAGGTAAAGAAGGGGATATCGAGCTTCTTGAAGAGCTTTGCGAAGCAATCAAAGACGGTGCTCTTTGCGGTCTCGGTCAGACTGCTCCCAACCCCGTACTCACAACAATCCGTTATTTTCGTGATGAATACGAAGCACATATCAATGAAAAGAAATGTCCTGCAAAGGAATGCGTTTCATTGCTTACTTATAAAATTGACGAAGATAAGTGCGTAGGATGTACTCTTTGCTCAAAGAAATGTCCCGCACACGCAATCAGCGGCGAAGTCAAAAAGGCTCACGTTATCGACCCTGCAATCTGCATTCGTTGTGATGCCTGCCGTAAGGCTTGCCGTTTCGGTGCAATTTCGGTAGAATAAGGAGAAGTATATGGAACAGATTAAAATTAAAATAAACGGAATTGAAGTTTGCGGTAATAAAGGCGATACTGTACTCAATATTGCCGCCGCAAACGGAATAGAAATCCCCAATCTTTGTTATAACAGCAATTTAAAAATATACGGCGCTTGCGGTCTTTGCCTTGTTGAAGCTGAGGGAATGCCCAAGCTTCTCAGAGCTTGCTCTGCAGTTGCAACAGACGGTATGTCAGTCAGCACGGAAACGCCCAGAGTTATCAGAGCAAGAAAGATTGCACTTGAGCTTCTTATGAGCGACCACGAGGGTGACTGCGTAGGTCCATGTAAGCTCAATTGCCCCGCTCGCACGGATATTCAGGGCTATCTTAAGCAGATTGCCCTCGGTAACGATAAGGAAGCGGTAAGAATTATAAAAGAGAAAATCCCGATTCCCGCTTCAATCGGCAGAGTTTGTCCTCATCCCTGTGAATCAAATTGCCGCAGAGCGCTTGTTGAAGAGCCTCTTTCAATCGCTTATCTCAAGGCTTTTGCCGCTGACAGAGATTACGCTTCCGACGAACCTTTTAAGCCCGTTGTCGCTGAATCAACAGGCAAAAAGGTAGCAATCATCGGCGGCGGACCCGCAGGTCTGAGTGCGGCATATTATCTCCGTCTTTCGGGTCACGAGGTTACAATCTACGAAGCAATGCCCGAAATGGGTGGTATGCTCCGCTACGGTATTCCCGAATACAGACTTCCCAAAGCAGTTCTTGCAAGGGATGTTAAATCTGTTGAAGATACAGGTGTTATCTTTAAAAACAACGTTAAAATCGGCAAGGATATTTCATTTGCCGAACTCAGAAATGCAAACGATGCAGTTCTTGTTACCATCGGTGCGTGGAAAGGCAGTGGCGTAGGATGCACAGGCGAAGAGCTTGACGGTGTGCTCAGCGGTATTGATTTCCTTCGTGAAGTCAATATGGGTAATATTCCTGAAATCGGCAAAAACGTTGCAGTTGTCGGTGGCGGTAACACAGCTATGGATGCTTGCCGTACCGCAGTAAGATGCGGTGCGGAAAACGTTTACGTTATCTACCGCAGAACTAGAGCCGAAGCTCCCGCTGAAGACCTCGAAATCGAAGAAGCTATAGAAGAAGGCGTACAGTTCCTGTTCCTCACAAATCCCGCTGAAATCATAGGCGAAAACGGTAAAGTAAAGACGGTTAAGCTCCAGATTATGGAACTCGGTGAGCCTGACGCTTCAGGCAGACGCAAGCCTGTACCTGTTGAAGGTGAATTCAGAACCATCGACGTTGACACTGTTATCTCAGCAATAGGTCAGAAATGCGCTCCCGCAGGCTTTGAAGACGTTTCTCTTACACGATGGGGAACAATCATTGCTGACGAATCAACCTGTCTTACAAACGTTGAGGGCGTGTTTGCCGCAGGTGATGCAACAAACAACGGTGCATCAATTGCTATTGATGCCATTGCAGAGGCAAATAAAGCCGCAAGAGCCATTGACGCTTACCTTCTCGGTATGCCTATGGATTTCCCCGAGCCTTATTATTCAAAGAGAAATGTAACCGCTGAAATGCTCGCTGACAGAGAAAAAGCTCCCAGAGCTGTTATGTCGGTTAAGTCACCTGAATACAGAAAGGGTAACTTCGAAGCCGTTATCAACGGATTTACAGAAGAACAGGCAAGAAACGAAGCAAAACGCTGTCTTGAATGCGGATGCCACGATTTTGAAGACTGTAAGCTTATCCGCTATGCAAACATCGCTCCCATTTCACCTGAAAGATTCTGCGGTCAGCTTCACGAAAGCTTTAAAGAAACAAAGCTTGTTTCAATTGAACGCGATCAGGGAAAATGTATTCTCTGTAACCTCTGTGTGCGTACCTGTAAAGAAGAGGTCGGCAAAGGTATTCTCGGTCTTGTCGGCAGAGGCTTCAAAACAGTTATCAAACCTGAATTTGAAGGTACTGATGTAATTTCATTCTGCGCTGAATGCGGAAAATGTGTTGACGTTTGTCCCACAGGAGCACTGAAAATATTAAAATAATCTTTCAAAGGCCGTTGTTAAAAGCAACGGCTTTTGTTAATAAATTTTGATTATAATCAGAGCAAAAAGTTCATATAATACTTTTGCCTGAAATCTGTTTTAAGAAGGTATGTTATGTATTCGGTAAACGATTTGTTCGATTTAAGTCACACGAGAGCAGGGGAATACCTTTCGTCTTTCAGTTATCCTTGGGAAGCATTGAAAGGAATCAAGGATTTGGTTATAAAGCTTGGAAATGAATTGAATAAAGAAGAATTCAGTGAAGTATTGCCGCAGGTATGGATTCATAAAACAGCAACCGTTTCACCTACTGCTTTTATCGGAGCACCGTGTATTATTGATGCGGGCACCGAAATCCGACACTGTGCATTTATAAGAGAATCTGCACTTATCGGTAAAAACTGCGTTGTAGGTAACTCAGCGGAAATCAAAAATGCGATTCTCTTCGATAACGTTCAGACTCCTCACTATAATTATGTTGGTGACAGTATTCTCGGCTACAAAGCTCATATGGGTGCTGGGTCTATTACCTCCAACGTTAAATCAGATTCTTCTTTAGTAAAAGTAAAAGACGGCGTAAACACTTTTGAAACAGGTTTAAAAAAGTTCGGAGCAATGCTCGGCGACTGTGCGGAAATCGGATGCAACACGGTTTTAAATCCGGGCACAATCGTCGGCAAACACAGCAATATTTATCCTCTTTCATGCGTTAGGGGAGTTGTTCCTGAAAATTCTATATATAAAACAGGCGGTGTAATCGTTACCAAAAATAATCCGTAAGGAGTTAAATATGGGTAAATATTTCGGCACAGACGGCTTCAGAGGTGAAGCGAATGTTAATTTGACCGCTGACCACGCCTATAAAACAGGACGTTTTTTAGGCTGGTACTTCGGGGAAGTTAAAAGACGTTCAGGTTCTGACGGGGTTGCTAAAATAGTTATCGGTAAGGATACAAGAAAATCAAGCTATATGTTTGAATACAGCCTTGTGGCAGGTCTTACCGCTTCGGGTGCTGACGCATATTTGCTCCACGTTACAACAACTCCATCGGTTGCTTACGTTTCAAGAGTTGACGGTTTTGACTGTGGAATAATGATTTCTGCAAGCCATAATCCGTATTATGATAACGGAATCAAGCTGATTAACCGAAACGGAGAGAAAATTGATGAAGAAACAATAAATTACGTTGAAGACTATCTTGACGGAAAGCTTGAAATATTCGGTAAAAAATGGAATGAAATACCTTTTGCACAAAAAGATAAAATAGGTAAAACAGTTGACTATATTTCGGGCAGAAACAGATATATAGGCTATCTGATTTCGCTCGGCTTATATTCATTCAGAGGTAAAAAAGTTGCTCTTGACTGTGCAAACGGAAGCGCTTGGAATATAGCAAAAGTTGTTTTTGATGCCCTCGGCGCCAAAACTTACGTTATCAATGCCGAGCCGAACGGATTGAACATCAATGAAAATGCAGGTTCAACCCATATTGAAGGGCTGCAGAGATATGTAGTTGAAAACTCACTTGACGTGGGATTTGCCTATGACGGAGATGCCGACAGGTGTCTTTGTGTTGATGAAAAGGGCAATATTCTGTCGGGTGACCACATTTTATATATTTACGCAAGATATCTTAAAGAACAGAATCAGCTTCTGAATAACACAGTTGTTACAACGGTGATGTCAAATCTCGGTCTTTATAAAGCACTTGATGTGCTTGGAATAGGTTATGCCAAAACACCTGTCGGCGATAAATACGTTTATGAATATATGGCTAAAAATAACAACCGAATCGGTGGTGAGGAATCAGGTCATATAATTTTTTCAAAATACGCTTCAACAGGTGACGGTATTCTGACAAGCCTTAAGATTATGGAGGTTATGCTTGCCAAAAAGTCTCCTCTGAGCGAGCTTGCAAAACCTCTTGTAATTTATCCTCAGTATCTTGAAAACGTCAGGGTAACCGATAAAAAAGCCTCTGTTGAATGCGTTAAAGGCATTGTTGCTGATATTGAAAACACTCTCGGTGATTCGGGCAGAATACTTGTTCGTGAGTCGGGCACAGAGCCTGTTGTGAGAGTTATGGTTGAAGCCGAAAGCGAAGAGATTTGCCGAAAATTTGTTAAAAGCGTTGTAGATATAATTAAATTAAAAGGCTATGCAGTCAGCTGAAAGTAATCACCCTTTAACAAAAGGGTGATTTTCTTTGCTGTTAATTACTACTTGCAAACTACGCTTAATTATAGTATTATAACTATATATGTGATAATAAAGGAATGTTTTGATGCAATACATAGTAATGGACCTTGAATGGAACAATACCTATGCAAAGAAAGCTAACGGATATATTAATGAAATAATTGAAATCGGTGCAGTAAAACTTGATTCTGATCTTGAAAGCGTGGATACATTTTCCTGTATCATCCGTTCTCAGATCGGCAAAAAGCTTCGCGGCAGCGTAAAGCGTCTGACTCATCTTACAAACGATGACATAAGTGCAGGCGTGCCTTTCACAAAAGCGTTTTCGATGTTCAGAAAATGGATCGGGTCTGATGAATCGGTAATTTTTACCTGGGGCGACGGTGATATAAGAGTTTTGCTCGAAAATTTCAAATATCTCAACGGCATTAAGGTTATACCTTTCCTTGACAAATACTGCGACTTGCAGAAGGCTTTTCAGCGTGACCACAAATCGGCAAAAGGACAGCAGACAGGCTTGCTTGCCGCCGCAGAAATGCTCGGAATTGACCCTGAGATGTATATTCATCACAGAGCGCTTGGCGACAGTATGTTAACCGCCGATATTCTTAAAAAGATTTTTAATCCCGCTCAGCCTTTCTCCGAAATTGTCGAATGCAACGAAGAGTTTTATTCAAAGCTTCTATATAAAGCAAAGATTATCAGAAATATCGATAATCCGCTTGTAGATAAAAAACGCCTTTGTCACGTTTGCGAAACGTGCGGAACTTTGTGTGAACAGCTCACTCCCTGGAAGTTTCACTGTCAGTTCTTCAGGGCAAATTTTTACTGTGAAAGCTGTGATTTGTCTTATTCTGTCGGTGTCAGATTCAAAAAGCTTTACGATAAAGTTGAGTTTCGAAAAATAGTTTCAGTTATTGAAATGCAACCTGAAAAGGAGGATGAAACAGAATGAAAATTCTTGTAACCGGCGGAGCCGGATTCATCGGCTGCAATTTTGTTTACTATATGCTTGGCA
Source organism: Acutalibacteraceae bacterium (assembly GCA_045542175.1). Taxonomy (GTDB): domain Bacteria; phylum Bacillota; class Clostridia; order Oscillospirales; family Acutalibacteraceae; genus CAG-177. The sequence continues at coordinate 11,050 of JAZQKN010000016.1, forward strand.
AACATCCCGAATATGAAATAATCTGTCTTGATTCGCTTACCTATGCGGGTAACCTTAAGAGCCTTGATAAGGCAATGAAAAACCCAAAATTCAAGTTTGTAAAGGGCAGCATTTCCGATAAAGAATTCATCGACACGCTTTTTGCTGAAGAGTCATTCGACATTGTTGTTAACTTTGCGGCTGAAAGCCACGTTGACCGTTCAATTGAAAATCCATTTATTTTCCTTGAAACCAACATTATGGGCACAGCCTGTCTGCTTGAAGCGAGCAAAAAATATGGTGTCAAGAGATTTCATCAGGTATCAACCGACGAGGTTTACGGTGATTTACCGCTTGACAGACCCGACCTATTCTTCACCGAAGAAACTCCCATTCACACTTCAAGCCCTTATTCTTCCTCAAAAGCATCGGCTGATTTGCTGACTCTTGCTTTCCACAGAACTTACGGCTTGCCTGTTACAATTTCAAGATGTTCCAATAACTACGGACCCTATCAGTTCCCCGAAAAGCTTATTCCTCTTATGATTGTAAGAGCGCAGGAGAATCAGTCGCTTCCCGTTTACGGCGAAGGGCTCAACGTTCGTGACTGGCTTTACGTTGAGGACCATTGCAAAGCTATTGATTTAATCATTCATAACGGCAGGGTAGGCGAGGTTTATAACGTTGGCGGTCATAATGAGAAGCAGAATATAGAAGTTGTCAAAACGCTTCTTAAGGCTCTCAACAAGCCTGAGAGCCTTATAACCTACGTTAAAGACAGAGCAGGTCACGACCTTCGCTATGCCATTGACCCCACAAAGATTTCAAATGAACTCGGCTGGGAACCTGAAACAATGTTTGATGAAGGTATGGCAAAAACAATTCAGTGGTATCTTGATAACAAAGCATGGACAGACGATATAAAAAGCGGAGAATACGCTGAATACAGCCGCAGAATCTACGGCGACTGATAAAAATAAAACCCGTAATCATAAAAGATTACGGGTCTTTCTTTTACTCATTTTATTTTTCGGCTAAGTTATGGAATGCAACAATAAACCAGCTGAAGAAAAATGAAACAAATTTTTCAACAGGATTAAGTGTGCAGATAATTTCCATCTGCTGCTTTACAACGCTGCCGTCAGAATTGATAATTTCTGCTGTTATAACAGCCGTGCCGTCGCCGATACATCTTACGTAACCGTCTTTTGTTATTAGAGCAACTTTTTCATTGTCAATGCTCCAGTTAACACCCTCATAATCCGTAAAATCATTCGGTGTAAGTACGGGAATAATTCTGACAACCTCAAAGAGTCTGAGTTTATCGGTTGCAGAAACAAGCAGAATATCGGTAATTACAATTCTTTTCAGGTTTCCAATAGCGTCAAGAATAGCCTGTGTCTGCTCATCAACAAAATCCTGTTCGCACGAAAAACGGTTCTGTGCATCTACGTTCAGTGCTTCTTCAAGTATTTCATAGTTAGAATATTTCGTTTTATCAATTGCGAGCGCCTTTTCAACCGCTTTATTATATTCGGTATAATCTGCGGGAGTGTGGTCTTTAACAATAATGTTTGTTGTTATAACTACCGATTTCTCAACGTCATTATGCGTAATTTCGCAGTAATAGAACGGTGCGTTATCAGCATCAGTGAAGGTATATGATTTCTCGGTTGCACCTTCAATCGGTGTTCCGCCTTCTGTTGAATTCACAGTATTAAAATACCATTGGTATTCCAGGTCAAAACCGACAGCTTCAACTGTTACCATTTCACTGTTTTCAGTTATATACTCGGGAACTTCATTGGTTATAAGAGGAATGCCGACAAAATCATAATTTTTATATTTGCAATAACGCTCAATATAAGTTCCGGGAGTACCGTAAACAGTCAGATTTTCAGCTGTTGCCGTTGATTCGATAAAGTTGTTCGATAACATTACACCGCTGTTTGCCGGCATACTCGTTGTTGAAACAAGGTTTCTTAAATCAACGAACATTATCTTGCAGTTTCTGAATGAATCCTCAGTAATGTATCTAACGCCTGATAAATCCATCAGATAAATATTTTTACAGTTGTTGAACGTATTTATGACGAGAGTTTCAACCCCGGGAAGAGATATTGTCGCGATATCCGGACAGTTATAGAACATATTTTTTACTGTCTTTTCCATTTTAGGAGCATGGAAAAACAAAAGACTCTTTGGTAACTTTGGTATAGTTTCAAGAGCTTCGATTGAAGGCTCAAAACTTGTCATTTCAGGTAAGCTCAGAATAATCAATGAATTACATCCGCTGAAAGCATTTGAAAAAACAATCTGAGCATTCGGCATATCAACAGTTGTAAGAGAAACGCAGTTTTCAAAGGCGTTTGAATTAACAAAAGTTGCATCGGGAAGATGAATGTGCTCAAGCTTTTCACAAGTGCTGAAAGCTCCGACAGGCACAATGGTGAGACCTTTTATAAGAACCTCATTCAATGACTTGCATCCTTTAAAAGCACCTGCGGGTAAGTTGTCTAGACGATTAATCGTAACGTTAACAAGTGCATTACATTCATCAAATGCTTTTGCACCGACTGAATATAATTTATCAACTTCAATTCTTGAAATGCCGGAGTTCATAAATGCGCCTTCAGGTATTGATTGAAGTTTAATTATATCTAAAGTAAATGATTTCTCGTTGATTTCAAATTCGTTCTTTCCTGCTTCATAGAAAGAATATGAGCCGATTGAAGTCAATTCGCCTAAAACAATATTTTTAAGATTCTTATCTGCGTAAAAGGCATTATTACCGATTGTTGTAACACCGATTCCGATAATTGTTTTAAGATTCGGGTTATTTGCAAGTGCGTTATCTCCGATAATGGTTGCAGACGGATGCAGAATCACTTCAAACATATCTTTTCCGTCAAAAACGCCTTCACCGATTCCCTTAATAGCGATACCGTTAATCTTATCCGGTATTGAAATACTTCTTCTTGAGCCGATATAAGAGGTTATAAGTCCGTCTCCACCGACCGTTACTTCATCGGCAGTTACATACGGAGCGAAAATAGCTGAAAAATCCGATATATCTGAACGGTAAGCGTTTTCTGAATAAGCAACGGCAAGAATATTAATTGTCTCATTTACGGTAATCGGTTTACCGTCATATATTTTAGCGTTGGGATTATTTTTAAAAGGTACGGTTTTATCGGTTGTGTAGTAAATAGTTGCGTCGGGTGTATCAGAATTGATTGTAAGCTGAAATTCTTCTCTGTAGATTGCCATTTGATGTGAGAAGACAGGTGCGGAGGTTTTGTTATATAACCCAAAAGAATCTGTTGATTCAGGTGCGTAGAGCAAGCCTGCACCGTATCTGATTTCAGCTTCGTTTTCCTGTACGTCGATTGCTATGTTTTTCAGAATATTTGTTATATCTTCAGGGGTTGCTTCAGAAGTAATTGAAATAATTGTTGAGGCAATCGCAGCAACAAAAGGTGAGGCAATTGAAGTGCCGTCGATGTTACGGTAACTGTTACCGATATCAGTTGTTCTGACAGCAACACCGGGAGCTGCAATATCAACGTCTCCGTAGTTGCTGAAGTTTGCAACTACGCCTCTGTTGTTAACAGCAGCTACGCGGAATACTTCTTTATAAGATGAAGGATAATACGGCATATCCGTGTTATCGTTACCTGCGGCGGCAACAATGAAAATATCGTTTGCCAGAGCGTTATCTATTGCGCTTTTAAGTATAGCAGAATCCTCATAAAAACCGAGGCTGAGATTTATAACGTCAACTCCGTCTTTAACTGCACAATTAATACCCGCAGCAACAGAAACAAAAGTGCCGTTGCCGTATTTATCGAGAACTTTATAAGGTCTGATTGTTACGTTATCAAGAGTGTTATCAACAATAACGCCCGCAATCTGTGTACCGTGACCGTTATCGTCCATTGAACTGTTTCTGATTCCTTCGCCGCTGGTGTTGATTCTTGTCGGCTCAACTCTGTCTTTAAGAAACTCGTGTGTGTTATCAACACCTGTATCAATAACCGCCACCGTAACGTCAGGAAGAACATTATTGTCTTCAGCAAGAGATTCAAGTAACACATCCTGACCGATATAGCTTACACCCCAGGAAAGATATTCATCAACTGAAAGCGGTTCATAAGGAACGTGGGCATCTTCAACAGATGAAAGAGCATTGACCTTTTTGTCTGCTTCAACAAAATCAATCCCATCTTTATCTTTAAAATAATTAAAAGCATTTTCTGCATCTTCAGCAGTAGCATACTGAAGAACCCAGAGATCGTCATAACCGTTGACTACAGAAACAGTGTTTTCAGTATTGATGGCATTTTTGCTTTTAACTATAAGTCTTGCCGTTTCAAATTCAGGATTGCAGCCAATGTTTTCTATGGTGATATTATCGCTGTATTTCACCATAGTGTTAATCTTCTGAGCAAACTCTGTTGCAGTAATAGTATCTGTATTATGATTAAAAGTTTTTGCAATAATTTCGGATTCAGTTGCAACTGCTCCCGTAGCGGAAATACCCAAAATGACAGCAAAACACAGTATAATGCTGATCAGTTTTTTCATAATAATTTCCCCTAATTCTAAATAATAATTTTATTATAGAATAATTATAGACATAAATCAATACTATTCTAACATTTTATTAACATTTGCGTAAATATGTATGACTTTATGAAGTATATTAATCCTTGAATTATAGTTAAAATCGTTTTATAATAGATTTGAGGTGAAATTATGTTAAAAGAATTATTGTTAAAAAGCAGATCGTACAGAAGATTTAATCAGAATTTCAAAATAGATTACAGTGAGCTTGCTGGGTTGGTTGAGCTTGCAAGATACGTACCGTCAACCGTAAACTCACAGCCGCTGAAATTTAAAATAGTTAATACACCCGAAGAGAATGAAAAAGTATTTGAGTGCCTCGCCTGGGCAGGACTTCTTAAAGACTGGCGCGGACCTGAAGAAGGTGAAAGACCTTCAGCATATATTATAATTTTATGTGATCTTTCTGTCGGCAATGATAAGAGATACGATGACGGTATCTGCGCACAGACAATAATGCTTGGAGCAGCTGAGAAAGGACTCGGCGGCTGTATGTTCGGAAGCATTAAACGTGAAAAGCTTGCTGAGAATTTTAGTATTGACAGAGATAAATATTCAATTGATCTTGTTCTTGCTCTTGGTAAGCCCGTGGAAGAAATAAAGCTTGTCGACTTGCCTGAAAACGGCAGTACGGCTTATTACCGTGATGAGAACGCTGTTCATTACGTTCCGAAACGTTCACTTGACGATTTGATATATTAAAAAAACGGCTCACATTAGTGTGAGCCGTTTTTATTTTATCAGTGATGGAAAAGTCTCATG
>JAZQKN010000017.1:0-35178 GCA_045542175.1 Acutalibacteraceae bacterium
CAGCAGCCTCTGGGCGGTAAAGCTCAGTTCGGCGGTCAGCGTTTCGGTGAAATGGAAGTTTGGGCACTCGAAGCTTACGGCGCAGCTTACACACTTCAGGAAATTCTTACCGTTAAATCTGACGACGTCGTCGGCCGTGTAAAGACCTACGAAGCAATCGTCAAGGGTCAGAACGTTCCCACACCCGGTATTCCCGAATCCTTCAAGGTTCTTATCAAAGAGCTCCAGTCACTTGCTCTTGACGTTAAGGTGCTTGATGAAGACGGCAATGAAGTTGACCTTCGCCAGACCTATGACAACGATGACGTCGGTTTCGTTTCCGACGATAAGGCTTTCTCAAGCGTAAATGACGCAGAGGGCAGCGAGTCTTTCTTCGTTGACGAGGACAGCAGAGCCAACGACATCTTCGAAACAGGCGACGACGAAGAGGATTTCGATATGGGCGAATACAGTGAAGATTTCAGTGACACAGGATATGAAACCTCGGAGGACGATTATTGATAATCGCCGATTTCCAAAAAAAATTACGGAAGGGGCATCGTTTGTATGGAAAATATTGAATCCGGCAGCAACCTTACTTTTGAATCCATAAAAATCGGTCTCGCTTCACCTGATACCATCAGAGCATGGTCTCACGGTGAGGTTACGAAGCCCGAAACAATTAACTATAGAACACTCAAGCCCGAAACCGACGGTCTTTTCTGCGAAAGGATTTTCGGACCCCAGAAGGACTGGGAGTGCCATTGCGGTAAGTATAAGAGAATCCGCTATAAGGGCAAGGTGTGCGACCGTTGCGGCGTTGAAGTTACACGCGCAAAGGTCCGCCGTGAGAGAATGGGTCACATCGAGCTTGCAACACCCGTTTCTCACATCTGGTATTTCAAGGGTATTCCCTCAAGAATGGGTCTTATCCTTGATATATCACCCAGAGATCTTGAAAAAGTTCTCTATTTTGCAAAGCATATCGTCATCGATCCCGGTGATACTCCTCTTATGAAGTATCAGACACTCGATGAGAAGGATTACGAAGAGTACCGTCTGAGATATGAGGATGACTTCAGAGCCGGTATGGGTGCAGAGGCTATCAAAGAGCTTCTTGCCGAAATCGACCTTGAAGAGCTCTCAAAAGAGCTTAAGGAAGAAATGGAAACCGCTTCGGGACAGAAGAAGGCAAAGGCTCTCAAGCGTCTTGAAGTTGTAGAGGCATTCAGACAGTCAGGCAACAGACCCGAATGGATGATTCTCGACGTTATTCCCGTTATTCCTCCCGAAATCAGACCTATGGTACAGCTCGAAGGCGGCAGATTCGCCACCTCCGACCTCAACGACCTTTACAGACGCGTTATCAACAGAAACAGCCGTCTCAAGAAGCTCATTGAGCTCGGCTCACCCGATATCATCATCAGAAACGAGAAGAGAATGCTCCAGGAAGCTGTTGACGCTCTTATCGACAATGGCAGAAGAGGCAGACCCGTAACTGGTCCCAATAACAGAGCTCTCAAGTCGCTTTCCGATATGCTTAAGGGTAAGCAGGGTCGCTTCAGACAGAATCTTCTCGGTAAGCGTGTTGACTATTCGGGCCGTTCGGTTATCGTTGTCGGTCCCGAGCTCAAGCTCTATCAGTGCGGTCTTCCCAAGGAAATGGCTCTCGAACTCTTCAAGCCCTTCGTAATGAAGAGACTTGTTGAAACCGAAGTAGCAGGCAACGTCAAGACAGCCCGTAAGATGGTTGAACGCTCCAATCCCGCAGTATGGGATGCACTTGAAGTTGTTATCAAGGACCACCCCGTAATGCTTAACCGAGCTCCCACTCTTCACAGACTCGGTATCCAGGCTTTCGAGCCCGTTCTTGTTGAAGGTAGAGCAATCCGCCTGCATCCCCTTGTATGTACAGCTTTCAACGCCGACTTCGACGGCGACCAGATGGCTGTTCACGTTCCTCTTTCGGCTGAGGCTCAGGCAGAAGCAAGATTCCTTATGCTTGCTGCAAACAACCTCCTCAAGCCCTCAGACGGACGTCCCGTTGCAGTTCCCACTCAGGATATGATCCTCGGTTCTTATTACCTTACAATGGTAAATAATAATAATCCCGAGAATTCAACCTATAACCCCGACGATCCCTATGAGCCCGGCGCAGCAGTTGAAGCCAAGGATGAAAACGGCAACGTTATCCTTGATGAAAACGGCAATCCCAGACTCATTTATAAGACATTCACAAGCGTTGACGAAGCTATGATGGCTTATGATGAAGGCGATATCGGCCTCCACGTTGACATAAGAATCCGTATGTCCAAGGAGATTGACGGCAAGCTTGTAACAAAGCTTGTAACCACCACTCTCGGTAAGGTTATCTTCAACAATCCCGTTCCCCAGGATCTCGGATTTATCGACAGAACAGACCCCGACAACCTCTTCAGACCCGAGGTTGACGTTCTTGTTAATAAGAAGATGCTCGGCAAAATCATTGACCGCTGCATCAAGGTACACGGTACCGCAGTTGCCGCTGACGTTCTTGATAAAATCAAGGCACAGGGCTACAGATATTCAACCCGAAGCGGTATTACCGTTGCTGTTTGCGACGCAACGATTCCTCCCCAGAAGAAGGAGCTCCTTGCAATTGCAGAAGCAAAGGTTGACGCAATTTACAGAAGCTATGACAGAGGTCTTATCACCAACGAAGAGCGCTCCGAAGGCGTCATCAAGGTTTGGGACGAATGCTCGAAGGCAGTTGCTTCCGAGCTGAAGAAGAACTTCAGAAAGTTCAACCCCATCAATATGATGCTTGACTCCGGTGCCCGTGGTAACGATTCACAGCTCCGTCAGCTCGCCGGTATGCGCGGTCTTATCGCTAACACAGCCGGTAAAACCATCGAAGTTCCCATCAAGGCTAACTACCGTGAAGGCCTTAACATTTCAGAATACTTCATTTCTTCCCGCGGTGCCCGTAAAGGTCTTGCCGATACGGCTCTTCGTACAGCTGACTCGGGTTATCTTACCCGCCGTCTGGTTGACGTTTCGCAGGATGTTATCATCCGCCAGGAGGACTGCCACTGTGACGACGGTATCAACGTTTACGATATTTATGACGGTGATCCCAAGTACGGCGGCAGAAAGATCGTAGGTCTTGCTGAAAGACTTACCGGCAGATATCTTCTTGAAGATTATATCGACCCCGAAACAGGGGAGCTCCTTGCAAGCAAGGACGAAATGATGAACGACGTTGTAGCTGAAAAGGTTGCAGCAAGCGTTCAGAAAGTCCACGAGCAGAAGGTTGCTTCGGGCGAACTTCCCGACACCTCCAAGGCTCAGATCAAAATCCGCTCACTCCTTTCGTGCTGCTCCGAACACGGCGTTTGCATCAAGTGCTACGGTGCTAACCTTGCAACAGGCGAGCCCGTAACAGTCGGTGAAGCTGTAGGTATTATCGCTGCTCAGTCCATCGGTGAACCCGGTACTCAGCTTACGATGAGAACCTTCCACACCGGTGGTGCCGCTGACCAGAGCGATATTACAACCGGTCTTCCCAGAATTGAAGAGCTCTTTGAAGCACGTAAGCCCAAGATGCTCGCTATCATGAGCGAAATCGACGGTGTTGTTTCGTTCCGCGAAATCAAGAAGAGCCAGCACGTTGTTGTTACAGGTGACGACGGCGACGAGAGAACCTACCTCATTCCTTACGGCTTCCGTCTTAAGGTTCAGGAGGGTCAGAAGGTTCTCAAGGGTGCTCAGCTTACCGAAGGTGCACAGAATCCTCACGATATTCTTGCAATCCTCGGTGTTGAAGCAGTTCACGATTACCTCATCAGAGAAGTTCAGAGAACCTACCGTATGCAGGGTGTTGATATCAACGATAAGCATATCGAGGTTATCGTCCGTCAGATGATGAGAAAGGTCAGAATTGCCGAAGCAGGCGCATCGAAGTTCCTTCCCGGTTCAGTCGTTGAGAAGGTTGAGTTCCGCGAAGAGAACGAGAGAATTCTCAGAGAAGCTGCCGAAAACGGCACAGAGCCCGCTCTCGCAACCTGCATTCCCACTCTTATGGGTATCACCAAGTCCTCACTCGCAACCGAGTCATTCCTTTCAGCCGCATCGTTCCAGGAAACAACAAGAGTTCTTACCGATGCCGCTATCAAGGGTAAGACAGACCCGCTTATCGGTCTTAAGGAAAACGTTATCCTCGGTAAACTTCTTCCCTCAGGTACGGGTATGAAGTGCTACGGTAAGGTTGAACTTAAGTCGGCGGCTCCTTCGGTCAATATTGCCGAAAATGCAGAGTGATTTTTGTTAAAAGTGTTGACAAACAGGGATAACTTGTGATACAATACGAAATTGTGGTGTCAAGAGCCCGACCCTATTGCGGGAAGGGCTCATAACACGATATAATTTTCAAGAAAGGAGAGAGATAATTGCCTACCTTTAATCAGCTTGTTCGTAACGGCAGAGAAACACTCGTCAAGAAGCCCAAGGCTCCCGCACTTCTCAAGGGTCTGAACTCAAAGAAGAACGTTCTTACAGATCAGGATTCACCCCAGAAGCGTGGCGTTTGCACCGCTGTTAAGACTGCAACCCCCAAAAAGCCCAACTCGGCTCTTCGTAAGATCGCAAGAGTTCGTCTCACAAACGGCATTGAGGTTTCAGCTTACATTCCCGGTGTTGGTCACAACCTTCAGGAACACTCCGTTGTTCTTATTCGCGGCGGCCGTGTTAAGGACCTTCCCGGTGTGCGTTACCACATCATCCGCGGTACACTTGATACCCAGGGCGTTAACGGCAGAATGCAGGCCCGTTCAAAGTACGGTGCAAAGCGTCCCAAGGCAGCAAAGAAATAATTACCGCAAACCAAAGAATGAGACAAATCTTCTTGCAGGCTGAAAGCAGAATGAATGCTTTTAACCAATGCAAGGTATACTATATATATTTGTATGCCTCTGCGTTGGCGCCACGGGAATTTGTCACTCGAGTACCTATGATATCATTTTATTCATGAAGGAGGGAAGCGACGTGCCAAGAAGAGGCAATATCGCAAAACGTGAAGTTTTGCCCGATCCGCTTTACAACTCAAAACTTGTAACCCGTCTTATCAACAACGTTATGTACGACGGTAAGAAGGGCGTAGCTCAGAAGATCGTTTACGAAGCTTTTGAGATTATCAAAGAAAAAACAGGTAAGGATCCCCTTGAGGTTTTCGAGGCAGCAATGGAAAATGTTATGCCCGTTCTCGAAGTTAAAGCTCGCCGTGTAGGCGGTGCTACCTATCAGGTACCCATGGAGGTCCGCCCCGAGAGAAGACAGACTCTCGGTCTTCGTTGGATCACACTTTACAGCCGTCAGCGTTCAGAAAGAACAATGAAGGAAAGACTTGCCAACGAAATTATGGATGCAGTTAACCAGACCGGTTCCGCATTCAAGAAGCGCGAAGACACACACAAGATGGCAGAGTCCAACAAGGCTTTTGCACATTTCAGATGGTAATTTTCGCATATTTCACCGCTGCATTGCAGCTTGATTAATAACGGAGGTAAATATGCCTAGAGAGGTTTCCCTGGAAATGACCAGGAACATTGGTATCATGGCGCACATTGATGCCGGTAAAACAACAACATCAGAGCGTATCCTGTTTTACACAGGTAAAACTCACAAAATCGGCGAAACACATGACGGCGCCGCAACAATGGACTGGATGGAGCAGGAGCAGGAGCGTGGTATTACAATCACATCTGCTGCAACAACTTGTTTTTGGAAAGACCATCGCATAAACATCATCGACACTCCCGGTCACGTTGACTTCACAGTTGAAGTTGAACGTTCACTCAGAGTTCTTGATGGCTCCGTTACCGTTCTTTGCGCAAAGGGCGGCGTTGAGCCCCAGTCCGAAACCGTTTGGAGACAGGCTGATAAATACCGTGTCCCCAGAATGGTTTACGTTAACAAGATGGACATCCTCGGCGCAAACTTCTATCGTGTTATTGACATGATGAAGGAACGCCTCAAGTGTAATGCTGTTCCCATCCAGCTCCCCATCGGTGCTGAATCGGATTTCGTGGGTATCATCGACCTCGTCGAGATGAAAGCTTATTATTATAACGATGATAAGGGTATCGACGTTACGGTTACAGATATCCCCGCAGATATGGCAGACAAGGCTCAGGAGTACAGAGATCAGCTCATTGAGTGTGTTGCCGAGCAGGACGATGCTCTTCTTGAGAAGTTCTTCGAAGGCGAAGAGCTCACAATTGAAGAAATCAAAACCTGCATCAGAAAGTCAACAATCGCTAACGAGATGGTTCCCGTTGTTTGCGGTACTTCATACCGTAACAAGGGCGTTCAGCTTCTCCTTGACGCAGTTGTTGATTATATGCCCGCCCCCACAGATATCGAGGCAATCAAGGGCATTAACCCCAGAACAGACGAAGAAGAAGTCAGACACGCATCGGATGACGAGCCCTTCTCAGCTCTTGCATTCAAGATTGCAACTGACCCCTTCGTTGGTAAGCTTTGCTTCTTCAGAGTTTATTCAGGTAAGGTTGATACAGGCGCTTCAGTCTACAACTCAACCAAGGACTGCAATGAACGTATGGGCAGAATCCTTCAGATGCACTCCAACCACAGACAGGATATCGATTGCTGCTATGCAGGTGATATCGCTGCTTGCGTTGGTGTTAAGCAGACAACAACAGGTGACACCCTTTGCGATGCAAAGCACCCCGTAATCCTTGAATCAATGGAATTCCCCGAGCCCGTTATCAGAGTTGCCATCGAGCCCAAGACCAAAGCAGGTCAGGAGAAGATGGGTATTGCTCTTGCAAAGCTCGCTGAAGAAGACCCCACATTCAAGTGCTATACAGACGAAGAAACCGGCCAGACCATCATCGCAGGTATGGGCGAGCTTCATCTTGAAATCATCGTTGACAGACTTCTCCGTGAATTCAAGGTTGAAGCTAACGTTGGTAAGCCTCAGGTTGCTTATCGCGAAACCATCACAATGGCTGCTGATACTGATACCAAGTATTCACGTCAGTCAGGCGGTAAGGGTCAGTACGGTCACGTTAAGATGAGAATTGAACCCAACCCCGAAAAAGGCTACGAGTTTGTCAACAACATCGTCGGCGGTGCTATTCCCAAGGAATATTTCAACGCTATCGAAGCTGGTGTCAGAGGCGCAATGCTTTCAGGTACACTTGCAGGCTACAACGTTGTTGACGTTAAGGTTACTCTTTATGACGGTTCATATCACGAGGTTGACTCCTCTGAAATGGCGTTCAAGATTGCTGCTTCAATGGCATTCAAGGATGCAATGAAGAAGGCTGCTCCCGTTCTTATGGAGCCCATCATGAAGACTGCCGTTATCGTTCCCGACGAATATATGGGTGACGTTATCGGTGATATCAACTCACGCCGCGGTATGATTCAGGGCACTGAAACCAGAACAGGTGCGGTTCAGATTAATGCAAATATCCCGCTGTCAAATATGTTCGGCTATGCAACTGCTCTCCGTTCCAGAACTCAGGGACGCGGCCAGTATGCAATGGAACCCAGCCACTATGCTGAAGTTCCCAAGTCAATTGCCGAAAAAGTTATCAGCGAAAGATAATTTGTTTTGTTAAATTGCAAAAAAGGCTTGAAATTTAAGCCTTAACTTGCTAAAATGTAAATATGCGCACGCATAGATAATTATTTGCTTATTAAAAGGGAGGAAAACCACAATGGCAAAAGCAAAATTCGAACGTAGCAAGCCCCACGTTAACATTGGTACAATCGGTCACGTTGACCACGGTAAGACAACTCTTACAGCTGCTATCACAAAGACCCTCGCTATGAAGGGCGGCGCAGCATTCGTTGACTACGCAAACATCGATAAGGCTCCCGAAGAGAGAGAGCGCGGTATCACAATCAACACAGCTCACGTTGAGTACGAGACAGACACTCGTCACTACGCTCACGTTGACTGCCCCGGCCACGCTGACTATATCAAGAACATGATCACAGGTGCTGCTCAGATGGACGGCGCTATCCTCGTTATCGCTTCAACAGACGGCCCCATGGCTCAGACAAAGGAACATCTTCTTCTTGCTCGTCAGGTTGGCGTTCCGAAGATCATCGTTTTCATGAACAAGGTTGACCAGGTTGACGATCCCGAACTCCTCGAGCTCGTTGAAATGGAAATCCGTGAAACACTTGCTGAGTACGGCTTCGACGAAGAAGCTCCCATCATCAAGGGTTCAGCTCTCCAGGCTCTCAGCTATGAAGGCGGCGACACAAGCGCTGACGTTCTTGCTCCCATCTGGGAACTCATGGCTGCAGTTGACGAATATATCCCCACACCCGACCGTAAGGCAGACCTTCCCTTCCTTATGCCCGTAGAAGACGTATTCACAATCACAGGCCGTGGTACAGTTGCTACTGGTAGAGTTGAAAGAGGTCAGCTCAAGACTTCAGAAGAAGTTGAAATCGTAGGTCTTACTGACGAGAAGAGAAAGACTGTTGTTACAGGTATCGAAATGTTCCGCAAGATCCTCGACTATGCTGAGGCTGGCGACAACATCGGTGCTCTCCTTCGTGGTGTTCAGAGAACAGAGATCGAACGCGGTCAGGTTCTTTGCAAGCCCGGTTCAATCAACCCCCACACAAAGTTCAAGGGTCAGGTTTACGTTCTTACAAAGGAAGAAGGCGGCCGTCATACTCCCTTCTTCAACAACTATCGTCCTCAGTTCTATTTCAGAACAACTGACGTTACAGGCGTAATCAGCCTTCCCGAAGGCACAGAAATGTGCATGCCCGGCGATAACGTTGATATGGATGTTGAACTCATCACTCCTATCGCTATCGAAAAGGGTCTTCGTTTCGCTATTCGTGAAGGCGGCAGAACCGTTGGTTCAGGCGTTGTTATCGATATCGCTGAATAATTAAACTTTTACGGGAGCAGTCGCAAGGCTGCTCCTTTTTTCTTGAAAGAGAGATTTGCTATGATCGGTATTCTTGACGTTGGCGGAGGAATGAAAGGGATATATTCAAGCGGAATATATGATTATCTTATGGATAAAGATATATATTTTGATTATAATCTCGGTGTTTCTTCAGGCAGTGCCAATTTGATTAACTACGTTGCCAAGCAGAGAGGCAGAACTTACAGATTCTATCACGATTATTCTTTCCACAAAGAGTATCTCAGCGTGAACAATCTGCTTAAAACAGGTTCTCTTCTCGGGCTTGACTATATCTATTCCACAATTTGCAACAGTGACGGTATGGACCCTCTTGATTATGAGGCAATTGCCGCTTCTGAATGCAGATATCAGGCAGCCGCAACCGTTGCAAAAACGGCACAGGCTCATTATTTTGATAAATCGGAATTCAAACAGGACGATTACCGTATTTTGAAGGCCGCGTGTGCGTTACCCGCGGCAAGCCGCAGTATCAAGATTGACGGCGTAAAATATTTCGACGGGGGAGCTTCGACTCCCGTTCCTTATAAGAAAGCTTTTGCAGAAGGTTGCGACAAGCTAGTTGTAATTATTTATTACCCCAAGGACTACAGAAAAGGTCCCATGCCTTCACTTGCAAGACTTCTTCTTTGCAAATATCCCAATCTTGTTAAGGCTGTTATGACAACAAACGGACGTTACAACGAATCTGTTGACGAGTTGCTCGAGCTTGAAAAGCAGGGTAAGGTTCTGGTTGTTGCACCTGAAAAACTCAGCGATATACAGACCCTGACAAGGGATAAAAAACTTTTTGACGAACTGTATCAGGAAGGATACAAAGACGGTGCAAAAATCGAAGAGTTTTTAAAAGCAGAAAATAAAATGAAATAAAAATAAAAGCCTCGGATTTTTCCGAGGCTTTGTTGTTTATAAAATTCCTTCTTCAACCGCAATGTGTGCGCAGATTTTGAGCATATCCGTTATTTCTTCGCCTGAATACGGAAGAACAAACGGGTTATCTTTTATCGGTTCGTTGAAGATTTTTTCGTAAAAACACGCTCCTGCAAGGTAGCATCCGAGGTCGTTGCCGTGCATACCGTCACGGGTAAGGCGGTCACCGATTATAGTTTGCCTTGCCGTCTGCCACGCTCTTCCGCTAGGAATTATGCAGTCAATATCGGCTTCAAGCGACATATCGGCATAACATTCCGTGAGAGCCTTATACATTTCAACCTGACTGTTGCCGTAGTTTCTGAAAGGCTCAAGATTTGCTCCGTTTTCGTAAGCCCAGGTCTGGTGAAGCATTATTTTCGCTTTCGGCTGCACCATTCTGAGATATTCCGCAAGCTCTGAGAGATAGGGCGAATAGCTTTCTTTTATACCGCTGAGGGGACTGCACTGCTGGAGAGTGATAACGTCCCACTCCTCATCCTCAACCGCTTCGTGGAGAGCAACTCCGTCGGGGCGGCTTACTTCGGTTTCAAACGGGAGATAGACTTCGTATTCGTAGTCGGGTTTTTCGTTTCTCCAGTTATCCCAATGCTTTTCGAGCGAGCATCCGCCTATGAAAAGGTTGCACAGCAGAAGCTCTTTGCCTGCCGCCTTTGCCATATGGGGTAAGAATCTGTGAGCATCGGTTGAAAAACTGTTGCCTATTGAAAG
The DNA here is from genome assembly GCA_045542175.1 of Acutalibacteraceae bacterium. Taxonomy (GTDB): domain Bacteria; phylum Bacillota; class Clostridia; order Oscillospirales; family Acutalibacteraceae; genus CAG-177. The sequence continues at coordinate 10,584 of JAZQKN010000017.1, forward strand.
AACGTTCATTGTTTTTTACCGTATTTTCCTTTCATAAGTTGTGGAAGAACTTCCCTGTCTTTTTCACTGTTGCAGTTTTCCATGATTGCAAAGTATAAAGTAATCATAAAGAGGTAGGGGAAGGGAACGAATACTCCGGGGTTAACGAAAGACATAAGTTCAACTCCGATGTAAGAAAGGAATATCATTATGTTGAAAAACGTAAGATTTTTAGCGAGAGTTTTAAATCTTTTATAAATGAGGAATCCGTAAGCGGCAACGCCGAAAATTCCGAATGAGCCGATAATCTGAATGGGGGAGCAATGATACCAGCAGAGAGTAAATTCCGCGTTGTTGTGCACGTCGTTATTGCCCATATATCCGAGCCCCCTGCCGAAAAGCGGATTTGCCTTGAAATCTTCAATGCCTCTTGAAATAAGTCCGAGGCGGATTGAATTTTCGTCCATACTGACAAGTCTTGTGAGGGTGTAGCTGAGAATATCAACAAGCCGGTCGCTTATGAGGACAAGACCGACGCCGATAACACCAACGGTTATGCCGATTGCAAGGCGGTGGCGTTTGTCTATAACAAACATAACCGCAATGCAGATAATAAGTTCAACAAGTCCGAAAAGCATACCGCCTCTTGAACCCGAAACAAGCATCGCAACGTAAGCAAGAAGACCTATGTAGAAATAGCCGAATTTCTTTGCTGAAAGATAGAAGGCAAACGGCATTGCAAGCATAAGCATTGTTGAGCCGTTGTTTCTCCATTGGAAGGGGAGAATGTCAAAGCCTTCCGCAAGCTCGGCACTGCGGCTGAAATACTCTTCAAAAAGGCAGATGCAGAGCATAAAGATGATGCTTACCATCATTTTTGCAAAGCGTTCAGAAAAAACGTAGTTATCGTGGAGTTTTACGGCATTGGTGAAATACGAATATGCAAGAAGCATCGCAAATCCCAGAAGAAGAACGTAAAAAATTGAAGTAGTGCTGAAATATTCTTTTGCGGTTATGATTCCGAGACCGCCGAGTGTAACGGCTGCCGAAGAAGCAAAAATTCCCCAGAATATGCTTCCTTTACAGGAAAGCCTGAATCTGTAGATGAAAAAGTGGCTTAAAATAAGGATTGCTATTGGTGGTGCAAGATACCAATACTGCATAAAGTCATCAAAAGAGTGTTTACATCTGATGGCGAAGCAGATGGTATACATCAAAGCCTGAAGTGCAGGGATAAGGTCGTCTGTCAGCACCATTATAACGCCTATTACAAGAGCAAAAATCATTGTGCCGACGACCTCGGCACCCGTAAAAACAACAACGGCGGCACCGAGAAGCAAAATAACGGAAAACCAATCCGAAACAAGAAAATCTCTTAATTTCGGCAGGACGGAAGTTTTCAGCTTCGTAATATTCATAAAAGCGTTACCTCGTTTTATTAATAAAAGAAATACTGCGTAAATATAATATCATATATAATTTTTCGTTGTCAATCACTATTACAACATTGTAATTTTTGCAGGCAGACGGATAATTTATTACAATATTGTAAATTTTACCGAAAACACTTGATTTTTACAGTACAAGTGGTTAAAATACAAATTAGCACTCAAGCAGTCAGAGTGCTAAAATAACAATGTAATTTATTTTTGGAGGTAATAAATATGACCATTAAACCGCTTGCAGACAGAGTTGTTGTTAAACTCGTTGAAGTTGAAGAAACCACAAGCAGCGGCATCATCCTTGCGGCAGCAGCTCAGGAAAAGCCCCAGATTGCCGAAGTTGTTGCAGTCGGCCCCGGCGGAATTGTTGACGGCAAGGAAGTTGAAATGTACGTTAAGGTTGGCGACAAGGTAATCACAAGCAAGTATGCCGGCACAGAAGTTAAGCTCAATAAAGAAGAATACACAATCGTTAAGCAGAGCGATATTCTTGCTATAGTAGAATAAGGAGGTACGTCATTATGGCAAAGCAGATAATTTACGGTGAAGAAGCCCGCAAGGCTCTTCAGGCAGGTGTTGACAAGCTTGCAAATACAGTTAAAATAACACTCGGACCCAAGGGCAGAAACGTTGTTCTTGACAAGAAATACGGTGCACCCCTCATTACAAACGACGGTGTTACAATCGCAAAGGAAATCGAGCTTGAGGACGCTTTTGAGAATATGGGCGCTCAGCTTGTTAAGGAAGTTTCAACAAAAACAAACGACGTTGCAGGTGACGGCACAACAACCGCAACTCTTCTTGCACAGGCTCTTATCAGAGAAGGTATGAAGAACGTTACTGCAGGTGCTAACCCCATGGTAGTTAAAAAGGGTATGGCAAAGGCTGTTGAAGCAGCTGTTGCAGAAGTAAGAAAGAACTCAAAGCCTGTTTCAAGCTCAGAGGATATCGCAAGAATCGCAACTATCTCTGCAGCAGACGAAGAAGTAGGCAAGTTTATTGCTGACGCTATGGAAAAGGTTACTGCTGACGGCGTTATCACAGTTGAAGAATCAAAAATCGCTGTTACCGAATCAGAAGTTGTTGAAGGTATGCAGTTTGACAGAGGCTATATCTCACCCTATATGGTAACAGATACAGATAAGATGGAGGCTGTTCTTGACGACGCTTTCGTTCTTATCACAGATAAAAAAATCTCAAGCATTCAGGACCTTCTTCCTATTCTTGAGCAGATTATCCACGCAGGCGGCAAGCTTGTAATCGTTGCTGAAGACGTTGAAGGTGAAGCACTTTCAACAATTCTCGTTAACAAGCTTCGCGGCGTATTTACCTGCGTTTGCGTAAAGGCTCCCGGCTTTGGCGACAGAAGAAAAGAAATGCTTCAGGATATTGCTATCCTTACCGGCGGCGAAGTTATCACAGCTGACCTCGGCCTTGAACTCAAGGATACACAGGTTGCTCAGCTCGGTAAGGCACGTCAGATCAAGATTTCAAAAGAAAACACAATCATTGTTGACGGTGCAGGCTCAAAGGATGCTATTGCATCAAGAGTTGCACAGATCAAGCTTCAGATTGAAAACACAAATTCAGATTTTGACAGAGAAAAGCTTCAGGAAAGACTTGCAAAGCTTGCAGGCGGCGTAGCCGTTATCAAGGTTGGTGCGGCAACAGAAACCGAAATGAAAGAAAAGAAGCTCCGCATTGAAGATGCTCTTGCGGCAACAAAGGCAGCTGTTGAAGAAGGCTGTGTTGCAGGCGGCGGCGTTGCTCTTCTCAATGCAGTTGCAAGCGTTAAGGCACTTCTTGAAACAACAGAAGATGCAGACGAAAAGACAGGTATCAAGATTGTTCTCAAGGCACTCGAAGAGCCCGTTCGTCAGATTGCCGCAAACGCAGGTCTTGAAGGCTCAATTATTATCAACGCAATTCACGAGAGCGGCAAGGTTGGCTACGGTTACGATTTTGCCAAGGACGTTTACTGCGATATGGCTGCAGCAGGTATCCTTGACCCCACAAAGGTAACACGTTCAGCTCTTCAGAATGCGGCTTCGGTAGCTTCAATGGTGCTCACAACAGAGAGCCTTGTTACCGATAAGCCCGACCCCGCAGCAGATGCTGCACAGGCTGCCGCTATGGCTGCTCAGGGCGGCGGAATGTATTAATTCAATACTCCGGAAATATAAGGCGGTTTGCGTTTTGCAAGCCGCTTTTTTAATTATTTACCGAATGTTAATATTTAACTGATGATATATGTTTGACATTTAGAAAAAAATGTGATAAAATCCAATCTGTCAATCAATAAAACAGGAGGACAAAATAATGAAAAAAGTTAAAGTTATTCTTTCAACAATTATGGCTGTAATCGTTGCATTTGGTTGTATGTCATTTGCTTCAGCGGCAGTTGTTGATGAAAAGAATGATACTAACGGCACAATGGCAGCTGCCGACGTATTTAAAGTTGAAGACACAGCAAAGGGTAAGATTAATTCATCGGAAGATGAAGACTGGTATTGCTTTGAAACAGCAGAAGACGGTCTTGTTACGGTAACCCTTGCTCACACAGCAAACGCTTCCGCATCAATATATTTCAAGGTTGAAATCTGTAATGCTGACGGTAAGGCAGAAGCTTCATTCTCATCAACAGGTAGCGCAGCAACAGCTTCTTCACCCGCATTCGGTGCAGTGGCAGGCAAACACTATGTTAAGGTAACAAAAGGCGATGTTGTTGATACAACACTTGCATATGAGATTTCGGTTGCTGTTAACACAGACGCTCTCTGCGAGCTTGAATCAAACGATACATACGACAAGGCAACTGCAATTACAGTTACCAATTTCGGCGCATACGACAAGTATGCAGGTACAATTCCTTCAGCCGGTGATACAGACTACTACAAGTTCACAATCGCAAAGCCCGGATACGTTTATTTCTACATTGAAAATGACGCAACCGTAAAGGGCGCATATAACGTTGAACTTCAGACATGGGTTAACGGCAATGACGGCGTAGCTGTTTCAAAAACAATCGGTGCTTTCGATGTTACTAAAGAAGATACCCTTGTTCAGAGCCCCAGCGTAGGCGTTTCAGCCGGCGATTATTATCTTGCAATAAGCGGTACCGAAGGCGGATACAAGGTTTACGTAGGCTTTGCTGAAAGTGAAAAGAGAGAATCAGAGTATAATGACACACTCTCTGGTGCGGATGCAATCGCAAACGGTGTAACTCTCTGGGGTTCACTCTTTGATAAGAACGATATCGACTGCTACAAGTTTGCAGTTGGTGAAGATAACAGCAACTTCAAGGTATCACTTTCCGCTTATAAGGCAGACGTTGATGCTCAGTGGGCAGTTTCTGTTCTTGATGCAAACGGCAACGTTGTTGTTGATGCAGTAACAGCTTCTAACGTAAAGGCTGCTGCAATCGATGTAATCGGTCTTGATAAGGGAACATATTTCATCAAAGTTGCAAGCGGTGCAATTGACAGTGCCGAACTTTATCAGATCGGTATCGAATACACAGGCGAAGATGAAAGCGATAAGGCATTCATCGATATTCTCCGTGATCTCAACTGGAGCGTATTGCTTGATAACTTCTCAGGCTGGATCGGTCAGATTAACTTCAAGGCAATCATTTCCAGCATTGCAGCGAGCGTAATTGCGATTTTTGCAAAATTAGGCTGATAACCAAAAATCACTAAGGGGCTGTTAAAAGCAGCCCCTGTTTCAATGTAAAGAGGTAATTGTTATGGGATTTGATAAAAACTTTAAACCCGTTCTCCGCTTTATGGTAGTGAGCGATATTCATTATCAGGATGAGCACACCGTTGAAAGAGATCGTATGCAGAAAGCAATCAGAACTGCATATGAATTAAGCGACCGTGAAGAATACGGCAAGCTAGATGCTTTGTTTGTTGTAGGCGATTTTGCAACCAGAGGAACAGAGCCGCAGATGCGTGCTTTCAAAGATACTCTTGATAATAATCTCCGCAGTGAAACTCAGTGCGTTCTTTCACTTGCAAGTCACGAATTTATGCACGACGGTGAAGAGGGCGCACTTAAAAGATTTGCTGAAATATTCAACAAAACACCCGATACACACGTTGTTATCAACGGTTATCATTTCATAAGTGTATCCTGTACAGGTGGCTGCCATTTTGACGATGCCAAGCAGGCATGGGTTGCAAAAGAGCTTGAAATTGCGGCAGAAGATAACCCCACAAGACCTATCTTCTTCTTCCAGCATCCTCACATAACAGATACGGTACACGGAAGCATCAACTGGGGTGAAGATGAAATCACTGCAATTCTTATGAATTATCCTCAGGTTATTGATTTTTCGGGTCATTCACACGCACCCATCAATGACCCCCGCTCAATTCATCAGAGACATTTCACTTGCCTCGGCACAGGTACGCTCAGCTATTTTGAGCTTGATGAATTTGATAAGGTTTACGGTACTCATCCGCCTCAGAATGAAGAAGCGGCACAGATGCTTATTGTTGAAGCTGATGCACAGGACAGAGTCAGAATATATCCCTATGACCTTATCACTTCAAACTTCTTCCCCTATACGTGGAAAATTGATGCAGCCTGGGACGTAACAAGCTATCTTTACACTGATGACAGATACAAAACAACCGAGAGACCCTGGTTTGAAGACGGTGCAAAAATCGAGATTTCAGACAAGACTGAAAGCGGATTTACGGTAACGTTTGACCAGGCAAAAGTCAAGAGCGATTACGTTGACGATTACAACGTTATCGTTAAGACCGAAAACGGCGTAACCGTAAGAAACTCAACGGTTTGGAGCAATTATCATCTTTATAATATGCCTGAAAAAATCAGTGTAAGCTTTGATAAAATCAAGAGCGGAAAATACCGCGTAGAGGTATATGCAAACAGCTTCTGGAAAACAAAAACCGAGAAGCCGCTTGTAAGCGAAACAATAGAATTTTAATTTCCGAAAGCACGTTGCATAGTTTTTTGCAATGTGCTTGATTTTTTTTGCAGCTTATATTAAAATAGCTATATATTTTACAAAACAAATTTGCTATCACACAGAGCAAAATGAAAATAACAGACGGAAGGTGATTTTTGTGGCTGAAGACGTCAGAAACGTTACTGTCGGCGAAAGCGAGGATGCGGTTTTAAGACAGTATGAAAATCAGCAGAAAAACTATCTCAGTCCCAAGCATTACGTAGCTTATATTCTTTCGGGAATGGGCGATACAATGTGGAATACGTTCAGCAAAAAGCTGTTCTTTTTTGCAACGCAGTTTCTCGGAATAAGCGCAACAACCTGGGGCCTTGCCGAAACAGCAAGCTTTATTGCGGATACGGTTGACAATGCGATTTCAGGTCTTCTTATTGACAGAACAAGAACCCGCTGGGGCAGAGTAAGACCTTATATTGTTCTCACCCTTCCTTTCTGGGTGCTCGGCTCTCTTTCTCAGTGGCTGCTTCCCGGTTCGATGTCACAGATGAACCTTTTCTGGTCGTTTCTGATTCTCAATTATATCGGTTCAATCGCAAGGTCTTTCTATGATACAAGCTATCAGATAATTCTTTTTAACATAACTCCTAATCCTATCGAACGCAACAGACTTATTGCCACCGATGCGTACGCGGACCTTGTCGGTGTGTGGATACCGTCGCTGTTTTCGGGCGTTGTTGTTGACTTCCTGCCACAGATTATAGGCGTCGGCTCAAGAAGCGTCTATACGGGCGGTGCAATTGTGTTTACCTTATGCGTAATCGTGTTCAGAACGTACGGATTCTTCTCGCTTAAAGAAAGAATGCCTCTTTCATCAAGAGAAGAAATGAAGCAGATGGGTCTTGTTCAGACAATCAAAACCATCGGCACCTGCCGACCTATGTGGGTGCTTCTTATAAAGAATTTCTTTGGCGTAGGCAAGGGCACGGGTACAATGGTTGAGGACTTTTTCTGGCTCAACTGTATGGGCAGACTTTCCTACGGTACAATCGCAGGTCTTTTCACAGGTCTTCCGAGCTACTTCGTTCTTCCGCTTGCACCAAAGCTTACAAAGAAATTCGGCCTGAGAAACCTTGCGGCGGGCAGCTATATGTTCTGCGGTGTGTGCTATTTCATTATGTGGATTGTCGGCTATAAGCCTTTCGGTGAAAACCATTTTGTTCTTAATCTCATCTGGGTAATTGTAGCTCTCACTTTCTGCGGCTCGCTCAACAGTATTCAGCGATACTGCGGCACCGCACTCAACGGTGACCTTTACGACTATGTTGAATGGAAATCGGGTATCCGTAACGAGGCAACAATTACTGCGGCAATGAGCTATTTCAAGCTTATTTCCGATGCTGCCGCAAAAATGATAAGTGCGCTTGCAATTGCGGCTATACATTACGTTCCGCTAATTGATGCAAACGGAATTCAGGTTCCGCAGACAGATGCGGGAATGCTTTCGGGTATATGGACGGTATTCGCTCTTGCCCCCGCAATAGGACGCTTCCTTAAGGGCGTTACGCTTCTTTTCTTCAACGTTCACGGACAGACGAAGGAAACAATGATGTTTGAGCTTGCGAAAATCAGAGCAGTAAAAGAAAATAATACAGAAGAACTCAGTAAATAAATTTTGCGCCGCAGACAGATGTTGTCTGCGGCGTTTTTTTCTTTTTTATCAAATACGTAATTTGTGTATAAATTTCACTAAAAAAATGGCAAATATTTTTACTATATTATTATAAATAAAATATAAAAAACTCTTGCATTGACGAAAAATATATGTTAGAATGACTTGTATTATATGAAAGTGTACGCAAAATTACTTTCAAAGTTTCAAGGAGGAAAAACATTATGACTATCTTCAAGAAATCATTGGCAATTCTTCTCGTGTTTGCCATGATCTTCAGCACGATGTCAGTAATGGCTTCCGCAGCAGGAAATGTAGAACTGAGCAAGTATCCGCCTCAGCTCAATCCTGACGGAACCATAGGCACAGACGAAGGCGACAACGGTATCGATATTATCTACAAATTTTATCGTGCTGTAGTTACAGACGGAACAACAACTTGGGTTGAGACCAAGAATGCTGCTCCCGGTGAACTTGTAAAAATGAGAGCTTTCGTCGGAACGGATTTCACAACATGGTCGTTCCAGCTCGGAACACTTTTCGATCCCAACTTCTTCACTATCTGTGATTCAAGCGGAAACGCTCTTACAGAGGGAACATACAACTGTGACGTTAACACAAATTATTCAACAGGCGTTGGTCTTAGCGCAACAAAAGGTCTGGCTTATAAATATGACGCCACAGAATATACGCACTTCAATGGTGACAGAACATTTTTCACAAAGACTCTTCCTCAGCTTGATGCTAACGGTAACGAGGTAAAAGACAGTGAAGGCAATGTGATTAGAGTACCGATGCTTGAAAAATCATTCTTTGATGACAAGGATATGGTTACAATCACAATTAACTTCACAACCGATCCTGCACCTCTTACCATTAACGACTGGTGCTTTGAATTGTATTTCAGAGTTAACACCGGCGATAAGTATTCATACGTAACCGAAATGGTTGAGGGTGAAGACGGTGAGCTTGCTCCCAGACTTGGTTATTCAAGAGCCGCTCTTGAGGTTGCAAACCAGCCCAAGGTTGCTCAGGAAAGAGTTCAGGGTTACATCCAGTTCAGCAGAGGCAAGACCGGTGCAAGCTACAGTGAACTCATTTATATGACTGAGTTCAATGCATACGTTCAGCAGACACCTGCTCTTCTGAGCACTTACGGTAACATCGTTCTTGATGCAGTTAAGGATGAAGGCGGCTACTTCACAACAAGCGAAGGTAACGCAGAAACAATCGTTGGTGCACAGGGCGTAATCAACACCGCAGTTTCAGAAGCTGAATGCAACACGAACCTTCCTCAGAACGCACAGGGCAAAGTTTTCGCAGGTTGGTCAAAGGAAAAGGGCGGAGCTGTTCTTACAGCAACAGATTTCCTCGATATGAAATACCAGCACGAAGATATTACTCTTTACGCTGTTTGGAATGACGTTGAAACAGACACAACATATACCTACGAGATGTATGAGATGAGTCCTGACGGAACATATCCCGATGAGCCTGCAAAGCAGGTAATCGGTGCAGTAATCGATGAAACGGTTAAAGTTCCCACAACTGCTCCTACAGGTTTTTACCTTGATGAAACTAAAGAAAACATCACTTCAGCTGTTGCAAAGGCAGATGGTTCAACAGTTCTGAGAGTATATTTTGCGAGAAATAAATATGCGGCTTATTACCACTTTGAAGACCAGAACGGTCAGCAGACAGATAAAATAGACCTCTTCTTCGGACAGACAATTCCCGGATTTTCAGCTGTAGAAGGCGGTCCTGCAAAAGAAGGCTACACCTTCAAGAACTGGTCACAGAGCGAAACAGAAAACATCGCGGCTCCTACCGTAATGCCCAACGAAGATGTTCATATGTATCCCGTATTTGAAATCAACAAGTACACATACCTCTTCGACGCAAACGGCGGTAAGTTCAGTGATGACAAGTCACTTAAATCATTTGTATACACTTACGGTGATACACCCGCAGCATTCAACGAAATTCCCGTTATGGAAGGCTACACTTTCTCATGCTGGGACGTTGATATGCCCGCAAAGGTAACCGGTGATGTTACATTCACAGCAGAATACAACATCAACACTTATACAGTCAAGTTTGTTGATGACGGTAAGGTTATTGATGAATTTGATGTTGAATACGGCGAAACCGTTGAAGCATCAGACGTTCCCGAAGGCTACAAAGCCAACGAATGGAAACTTGATAACAATACAGGCGTTAACTTCCCCTACACAGTAACAGATGACGTTACTTTCACAGCAACCGATGCTGCTAATATGTATGATGCAGTATTTATGGTTGACGGCGAAGTTTACGACACAATTTCACATGAATACGGTGCAGCAATTGTTACACCTGATGAAGACCCCACAAAGTACGGTCATAAATTCGAAGGCTGGCTTCCCTCAACAGAAGACCAGGTAATGGACAGCGAAGGCAAAATCTTCGATGCTCATTTCATAAAGGATGACTATACAATAACAATTGATGCTGCAGACGGCAAATTTGATGACGGCAGCACTGAGGTTGAAATTACCGACACATACGGCGACGATATTTCAGATAAGCTTCCCGAAGCTCCCACTAAGGACGGCTACACATTTGCAGGTTGGAGCGAACCCCTTCCCTCAGAAATGCCCGGCGAAGATAAAACTATCACTGCAACATGGACAGCAAACAGCTACACAGTTAAGTTTGTAAACGGTCTTAATAACAGCACAATTTACAGCACAACAGGTGTTTACGGCGCTTCAGTTGCAGTTCCCGAACTTCCCGTAGTAAGCGGATATGCATTTGAATGGGATATCACACCTCCCACAACAATTCCTGCATACGATGAAAACGGCAACCTTATGGCAAACGGCGGCACAATTACTGTTACCGCAGTTCCCACAGCAAACAAAGTTACAATCACATTTGATACAAACGGCGGCGAACCCGCAACACTTCCCGCAATAGACGGTTCTTACGGCGATAAGATTGATCCCGCTATCACAAATCCCACCAAGGAAGGCTTCGCATTCGCAGGTTGGCAGACTCCCAACGGCGATATCATTGATGAACTCACAACATTCCCTGAAGAAAGCGTTAAGCTTACAGCTACATGGTCAAAGAACAGCTATGTTGCAGTATTCAACGCTAACGGCGGTGTATTTGCAAACGATGAGTCAACGGTAATTGAAACCGTTCCTTACGGTGAAGATATTCCCGTTCCCGCAGAGCCCACAAAAGAAGGTTATACATTCGTTAAGTGGGATACAGTTCCCGGCAAGATGCCTGCAAAGAACATTACGTTCACAGCAGAATGGGCACCCATCCCTGCAGGCGAGGTAGACTACACAGTTACAGTTTACGCAGTTAACCCTGCAACAGGCACATATCTTGATCCTATTGTAATTACAGGCAAAGCAGCACCCGGCACAAAGGTTGAGGTTGTTGCTGACGGTGAAGAAGCAGCAACTGATACAAACGTAGTAATAGATTACGAAGGTCTCTACGCTGCAACTTCAAACGTTCCCGATACAAATAACACTGATAACACTGCAGACGCAAACGGCGACAGAGCAATCGTTCTTGCAGAAGGCGCAACAAATAACATCACAGTTTACTTCAAGCTTAACAGCTATGACGTTGTATTTGATGCAAACGGCGGTAAGTTTGATGATGGCAGTGATAAGATTACTCAGAACGTAACTCACGGTCAGGCTGCAACAACTCCCACAGACGAGCCCGAAAAGGATGGCTATAACTTCAAAGGTTGGGATGCAGAGACTCCCTCAACAGTTACAGGTCCCGTAACCATTAAGGCTGTTTGGGAAACCAAGACATACGAAATTGATTTCACAATCAACGGTGAATCATACCAGAAGGTTACATTCAATTACGGTGAACCCATCGTAGCTCCCGCTTACACAGCTAAGGATGGCTACAGCTTCAGCGGTTGGGAAACAGAAGGTCTTGTAGCAAACGATAATGCTCCCAAGGCAATCGATGCTAAAGAAACAGCAATAGATTATAATGTATCTTATGTAGCACTCACAGGTGTTCCTGCAGGTGCAGCAGTTCCTGCATCAACAACTGCAACCATCGGCACAGAAATTACTCCCGCAGATGCAACAGTTCCCGAAGGCTATGAATTCGACGGCTGGTATGTTATTACAGCTAACGGCAAGACTAAGGTAGACGGCACATACACAATGACTGCTGCAGACGTAGTATTTGTCGGTGAATTCAAGGCTATAGAATATAATATTGTATTTGACGTAGACGGAGGCAACGCTATCGAAAACAAGAAGGTTGCTTACGGCACAAGCGTTGACAGTCTTCCCATTCCCACAAAGGCAGGTCATACCTTCGCAGGTTGGGTAGGTGCAGACGGTAAAGCAGTTGAGCTTCCCTTCAATATGCCCGCAGCAGATGTTACCGTTAAGGCTACATGGACTAAGGATATAGTAAGCTATACAGTTAAGTATGCTTATAACCTTACTCCCGCAGGTGCAGCAGCTCTTCCCGCAGACGAAACAGTAAAAGTAGGCGACCCCGTTAAGGTTGCAACAAATCCTGCTGACACAGACGACTATAAATTTACAGGTTGGTATTATAACGGCGAGCTTGTAAGCAGTGCAGCAGATATCACAATGCCCAACAACGATATTACAATCTTCGGTGTTTGGAAAGAAAAAGAAACACCCAAGGCAACCCTCTATATGGATGCTAACGGCGGTGTATTCTCAAACGGCGACGAAATAATTTCAACAGAACGTGAAGTTGGTTCATCACTTAAGGATGTTGTTGCTCAACCCACAAGAGAAGGCTATACATTCACAGGCTGGGATAAGCAGATTCCCTCAACAATGCCTGAAGAAGGTCTCAGACTTATAGCTCAGTGGGAAGTTGAAACCTACAACGTAGTATTTGATACAGACGGCGGTTCAGCAATTCCCTCAACAACAGTAACTTACGGCGGTAAGCTTGAAGCTCCCGCAACAGAACCCACGAAGCCCGGTTATACATTTGCAGGTTGGGATACAACTCTTCCCATCGATCCTATGACTGATATCGGTAATGACGGTGCTACAATCACAATCACTGCAAAGTGGGATGTTAACAAGAATGACATCGCAATCGATACAGACGGCGGTAAGTTCCCCGGCAGTGCAGATGAAGACTTCGCAGCAACGGACGTTGCTTACGGAACACCTCTTGCAGACGTACTTCCCGAAAATATGATTCCTGTTAAGGAAGGCTACACATTCAGCCACTGGGAAGATGCAAACGGCGGCACATATAAGTTCCCCTCAACAATGCCCGATGCAGCAATCGACGTTAAGGCAGTTTATACTCCCAACGAAGGCACTGTAGCTTATAAGTATGACGGTGAAATTCCTGCAACAGCACAGGATGCTCCTGCTTCAAAGAATTATAATTATAATGATACAGTAACAGTTGCTCCCTATCCCGCAACAGTTGAAGGCTACACCTTCGACGGTTGGTATATCGGAGAAACAAAGTATGATGCAGGCCAGACTTTCTCAATGCCCAACGGCTCAATTGAACTTGTTGGTCACTGGACAAAGAATCCTGTAACTCCCACATACACAATCACATTCAACGCTGCCGGCGGTATGTTTGATGGCGACGCAGCAAAGACAACAGTAACTCTTACTCTCAAGGAAGGCGACGCAATCACAGCTCCTTCAGATCCCACAAGAGAAGGCTTTGCATTCGGCGGCTGGACACCCGGCGTACCCGCAACAATGCCCGCTGAAAACATTTCAGTATCGGCAATCTGGAATACAACAGATACAAGACATACTCTTACTGCAGACGCTAACGGCGGTAAGTTCCTTGACGGCGAAGGCGTTAAGACTTATAAGTATAACAACGGCGACACACCTATGGTTGAAGAACCCAAGAGAGACGGCTACAAGTTCGCTGGCTGGACTCCCGAACTTCCCGGCGGTGTAATGCCTGATAACGATGCAACAATCAAAGCACAGTGGAACGCAGTTGTTTCAATTGATCCCAACGGCGGTGAATTTGCAAACGGCTCAAAGGCAGTTTACGAAACAAGCGGTGCAGCAGGTGATGCACTTGATACATCAGCTCTTGTCCCCGTAACAAAGACAAACGCAAACTTCCTCGGCTGGAAGAATATGACAACAGGCGAAATCGTTGATACTCTTCCTGCAACAGTTCCCGCAGAACCCGTTAAGTTTGTTGCTCAGTGGGATGACCTTGAAGAGCATACAATCAAGTTCACAGTTCTCGGCGAAGAATATGACAGCAAGACAATCTTAGAAGGCGACGCAATCGAGCTTCCCGCTGAAGATCCCGTAGTTCCCGGATTTGATTTTGACGGCTGGGTACTTGCAGATGGTTCAGAAATTCCCACAAATATGGGCACAGTTGATCTCGTTGCAATCGCAGTTCTTACTCCTCACGAAAATTCAGTAACATATTACCTTGACGATGCAAAGACTCAGGTATATGAGAAATACAACGCAGTTAAGTTCGGTACAGCAGTTCCTGTTCCCACAGACCCGACTAAGGAAGGTTATGTATTCGCAGGCTGGGATCCCGAAGTAACTGATAAGATGCCCGATAACGCACTTGAATACGTTGCAACATGGGTTGAAGTTACTGAATCATTCACAGTAGCCTACTTCATCGAAGAAGGTAAGACATATAAGACTTACAGCGTAGAAGAAGGTGCTGAAATCCCTGTTCCCGAACGTAACCCCGTAAAATTCGGTTATAAGTTCGTTGGTTGGGAACCTGAAATCCCCGATGCAATGCCTTCAGAAGATCTCGAATTCGTTGCACAGTGGGAAAAGGTTGACGATTACTCATCAATCATCATCGGCGGTATCGTTATCGGCGGTACAATCGTTGGTATCGGCGGAGCAATCACAGCCGGCACAATCATCACAGGTGCTTCAATCATCGGCGGCGTTCTCGTACTTTGGGGTGCTTCAGAGCTTATGAAGAACATCTACACAGTAACATATACTGTTGACGGTGAAGTTTATAAGACATATAAGGTTCTCGCAGGCACAAAGATTCCCGTTCCCGCAGATCCCACAAAGGACGGTTATGAATTCGCAGGCTGGGATCCTGAAGTTCCCGAAAAGATGCCCAACGAAGACGTAACATTCGAAGCAGAATGGACAGGTGTTTCAGGCGACATCGACGATGAAATTCCCAACACAGGTTCAGCAACAGGCATTGCAGCCCTTGCTGTAATCTCAGCAGCAACTGCAACAGCATTCATTGCTGCAAGAAAGAAGAAGGAAGAAGACGAAGAATAATTCTTTGAATTCACATTCTGAATAACAAAAGAGCCACCGTAGTCCTCGGATTACGGTGGCTTTAAATTTATGAAACGATTGCGGCGACAATCCTCTTTAATATAATTGAAAAGTTCAGTTCGATTACCGCGTGCGGAGCAACGAGATTATATTTACCTACAACGTCGTTGCCCGAAGTGAAGGTGACCGTACCGAGAATCTGCCCCTTCTCTACGGGAGCGGAAACGTCAACGGCAAGGTCGATTTTTTGCCTGAGTTCTCCCTCCTTGCCTTTTTCAATAAGTATTGGTTCGGGCGTTGGGATAACGGGCGTGATTTTTTCGGATACCCCGTTTATCACGTTAACGTCGGGCACAAGAGCAGAGTCGATTTCAGGGGTCACCGTGCTGTAATTAGCAAAGCCCCAGTTGAGCATTGCTTTTGCGGTTTCGAATCTGTCTGAACTGTTCTCACTGCCCATAACAACGGCGATAAGATGCGTGCCGTTTCGCTTTGCACTTGCTGAAACACAGCAACCCGCTTTTGAGGTTGTGCCTGTTTTAAGACCCGTTGTGCCTTCAAAAAACCGAACGAGCTTATTTGTATTGACAAGCTCTGTTTCACCGTTTCGCAGAGAATCCATCCATATTGTTGTGTAATTGATAATCATTTCGTGCTTTAAAAGCTCACGCGACATTATCGCAACGTCAAGGGCGGTTGTGAGATGGTTTTCGGTTGTGTCGTCAAGGCCTGTGCAGTTTTCAAAATTGGTGTTGTTCATACCGAGCTCTTTTGCTCTTTTATTGAGCATATCAACAAACGCACTGTCGCTCCCTGCAAGGTATTCGCCAAGGGCTGTGCACGCATCGTTTGCACTGTAAACTGCGGTTGCTTTGAGAAGGTCGTTGACCGTCATCTGCTCGCCTTCCTTGAGCCAAATCTGGGAGCCGCCTTTTGATGCGGCATCAGCTGTGACAGTAACTATATCGTCGAGAGAAATTTTACCGCCGTCAATAGCTTCAACGATAAGAAGAAGCGGCATAATTTTTGTTACTGATGCGGGATAAAGCTTTTCATTTTCGTTATATCTGATAAGAACTTTTCCCGAATCAACGTCCATCAGTACCGCCGCTTTAGCTTTGATTTCAACGGGCGGAGAGTCTTCGGCATACACAAAAACAACCGAAGATATTGCTATGCAAAAGGCAACAGTCAGAGCTATGGCGGATTTAATATAATTCTTCATATCATTTACCCCTTTCGGAATAATATATGAAACAAATGCGGTTGATTATCACCATTATTTCTGTTATAATTAATTCAGTAATTTTTAAGGAGATTATAATGAAAGCTGCTTTTTACACCTTGGGCTGCAAGGTTAACCAATATGAATCGCAGGCTATGGCACAGTGCCTTGAAAGAAACGGCTTTGAAATAACCGATGCTTCGGAAAATGCCGACGTTTTTATAATCAATTCCTGTACCGTAACGGCTGAAAGCGACAGAAAAACAAGGCAGACAGTACGCCGATTCAGAAAGCTCAACCCTGACAGTATAATTGTTCTCACGGGCTGTATGCCTCAGGCGTTTCCTCAGCAGAGCTATGAGCTTGACAGTGCAGATATTGTAATCGGAAACAAAAGCAATCATCTTGTTTACGACTATATAATGCAGTTTATCGCGGGGCGCGAGAGAATAATTGCGGTTGATGAGCATAAAAGCGGCGAAAGCTTCAAGGGAGACACAATCAGTGGCTTCAGAGAAAGAACGAGAGCCAACGTAAAAATCGAAGACGGTTGCAACCGTTTCTGTTCTTATTGCATTATTCCTTACGCAAGAGGAAGAGTGCGCTCAAAGCCGTTTGATATACTGAAAGACGAGCTTGAATCCCTTGAAAAGAATGGCTTTTCGGAGATTGTTCTTGTAGGAATAAACCTTTCGGCATATCTTACCGAAGACGGTAAAAATCTTGCCGATGCGGTTGAGCTTGCCGCTTCGCTTGACGGAATAAAAAGGGTGCGTTTAGGCTCACTCGAGCCTGACCACATAACCGATGAAATGATTGAAAAGCTTGCGCAGATACCGAAATTCTGCCCACAGTTTCATATTTCACTTCAGAGCGGATGCGACAAAACGCTGAAGAAAATGAACCGTCATTATGATTCGGCTGAATACTTTGAGCTTTGCCGAAAGCTCCGCAATACTTTTGAAGATGCAACAATCACAACCGATATAATGGTAGGTTTTCCCGGTGAAACCGAGCAGGATTTTGAGGAATCTCTTGCTTTTGCCAAAAAGGTCGGTTTTGAAAAAGCTCACGTTTTTCCGTATTCACGCCGTCCGGGTACACCTGCCGCAAGGATGACCGAGCAGGTGCAGAATGCCGAAAAATCACGCAGAGCGGCAGTTATGATAGCCGAAACCGATAAAATCCGAAACGAATTTCTTGAAAGACAAATCGGCAAAACGCTTGAAATTCTGCCAGAGGAATTTCACGGCGGCTTTATTCACGGCTACACCGCAAACTACACTCCCGTTAAGATAATCGGCACTCAGGAGCTTTTCGGGGGACTCATAAAAACAAAAATAACCGCCGTTGAAGGCGATTATTGTATAGGTGAAATTATCTGATTAAAGGGTCGGTATTGTACCGACCCTTTTTTAATTATTCTGCTCCGTTATGCCTCTTCTTAAAATCAGATTCATCAATGCCTTGCCGTTAAAGGGGATGAGCGGATATAGATAGCTCTGACCCGAAACGGTTTTATTGAAGGCAATTTCAAGGATAATAATAACCGTTCCCGCAATGAATCCCCACAGATTGAAAGCCGCAATCAAAGCAATAAGAAGCATTCTGAAAAGCTTGAAAGCGTAGCCGAGCTCAAAGCTGGGCTGTGCAAAGTTTGTCATGGCAACAAAAGCCATATAGAGCACAACCTCGGGAACAAACCAGCCTGCAGAAACCGCAAATTCACCGAGAACAAGAGCTCCTATAATACCGAATGAACTGCTCAGGGCGTTAGGTGTGTTGAATGAAGCGAGGCGGATTGTATCAATTACTATCTCAACAATAAAAAGCTGAGCAATAACAGGTACGGAGTTAGGCTCTTCAATTTTGATAAAATCAAGCCACGGAGGAATAACCTCGGGGTTTTGGATAAGCAAAAACCAGATTGGCGTCATCAGCAGAGTGAGTGAAAAAATCAGCATTCGGATAATGCGTAGGTAAGAGCCGATTACGGGCGAGAGATAATAATCATTCGTATCCTGTAAAAAGTCGAATATTCCCGACGGAATAATCATAGCGGAAGGGGAGTTGTCGGTGAGGATAATAATGCTTCCTTCAAGAACGCTCGCCGCCGCCGCATCGGGTCTTTCTGTATACCGTACTTTCGGAAAGGGATTAAAACGCTGTTTTGTCACAAGGCATTCAACAAGACTCTGCTGGCTCATCGTCAGCGAATTTATGGTAACCGAATCAATCTTTTTTCTGACGGTATCAAGAGCTTTTTTATTTACTCTGCCGTTCATAAAGCAGATTACAACGTCGCTTTTCGATTTTGTTCCGACGGAGTGAATTTCCATTGTAAGGTCAACGTCTCTTATTCTTCTTCTTATAAGAGCGGCATTGAAAACAATCGTTTCAACAAAGCCGTCGTGAGGCCCTCTTAAAACGCGGTCGTTTTCGGGCTCTGAGACGCTTCTTACGGGATAAGTTCTTGCATCTATGATAACGGCATCGGTAAAGCCTTCGATTATAAGACCGATACCGCCCGAAAGCACTGATTTTATAAAAGCATCAGGCTGTGAAACAACGTCTGTTTCAACGTAGGGGATAAACCTGTTGGCAAATTCACGTATATTCTCTGCCTGTTTCAAATCCTTTTGGGTTGCCTGCGTAAAACTCATTATGATTTTCACCATAATCTCATCCTTGCAGAAACCGTCAACAAAATAAAGCTTGGCTTTTGCCTTGTCAATAACAACGTCTCTTCCGACAAGGTCAAAGCTTTCGCTCAGGCGCATTACCGTATCAAGGGCAGAAACGTTTTGCCTGAAGTCAGATAAAAAGTGAGTCAGCTTAAATCACCTCAAAAAACAGGATGGTGGCAGGCATTGCCTGTCACCACCTATTATTTGCCGATTTTTCAGCGGTATTCATTATAAAGGTTAACAATGGCATTCCACGTCAGAGGGCCCACAGAGCCGTTTACGGGCAATCCGCTGAGCCTTTGCACGGCTTCAACGGCGTCCTTTGTTCTTTCGCCGTAAACACCGTCAACCGTAATAAGAGGCACGGAATTGTTGTTTTGCGCAATTGTTCTCAGGAAAGTCTGCACCTGAGTTACAACGTTGCCGCTTGCTCCCGTTGTGAGCGTATAGCCCGGATAGAGCAGTGAAGAATAGGAGCGGTATTCATCGGGCAGAGAGTTAAGCGTTGCATTGTAAGCATCCTGAAGCCTGTACCACGTACTTCTGCCCACGATTCCGTCAACCGTTAAACCGTACTGACGCTGGAAAGCTCTGACGGCGTTTTCCGTAGCGGGTCCGAAGATACCGTCAACGGTAATTTCAGGCAGATTATCGTTAAAAAAGCCGAGGAAAGCAAGGTAATATTGAATTGACCTTACGTCTGTGCCTCTGTCGCCTCTGCGTACAACCTTACTGAAAATTCTGTCAACCTCACTGATTGTTATGCCTTCCGAATAAAGCTCGGAAACCTTTTTTACCGCATTGTAAATCTGTTTGATTTTATACCAGGTGGATTTACCGACAATGCCGTCAACGTCGAGTCCGAAAACGCTTTGGAATTTTCTTACCGCGGCACGCGTTGCGGCATCAAAATAACCGTTTGCGTTCGGAATTGAGGGTATGGCGGGGTAGTTACGTCTTATTCTGTTAAGCTGTCGCTGAATTGTTCTTACGTCTTCACCAACGCTTCCCAGACGCAGAAGAGTGCCCGGATAAGATTCGGGGATGTTTTTAACGGGAGCGTTGCGGACGATATTTACGTCGTTTCCGTAGTAATTCTGCAAAATCTGATAGGGTGTTCTGCCCTGATTTGCAAGGGTAACCGTGCCCCATTGCGAAAGCCCTTTGCAGGATACCGTTCTGCCGTCGCAGTATTCTGTAAAATAGGGCTGAATCTGGTTGCCTTTTGTGACGTAGTCGTTAAAAAGCTCGTCAACAATCTTACTGATATTTGAAAAAATATCTCTGCCGTCAACGTACGCCTGGTCATAGGCGGTTGAGTTCGTTATGTCAAAATCATAGCCTCTGCTTCGGTAATACTCCGTAAAAATCCTGTTTAGTGCAAAGGAAACCTGTGCGTAAATATTGGCTCTTAAAGCGTTTTCGGGCCAGGTAGGATATATTTCACTCGAAGCAACGTTTTTAATGTAATCGGTAAACGGAACTCTCACGTTTCTTGCGGGGGAATTCGGTCTGCCGAGGTGTACTGTAATGTAATCGGGAATAACGGGTGTCGGCATTTATTTCACCTCTTATAATGCGCCGAAGCTGGTTTCGTTAACAATGATTGGTTCAGGCTCGTTAAGACCTTCAACCTTTGCGAGCATTTCAACGGGCTGGATTGATTCAACGCCTGAAAATACTGGTACGTTGTTGAAAATTGACCTTACGAAAGACGGGTGCTCAACGTAAACGGTATATACCGCATAGGGCAAAGCGTTGCCGTTATTTGGAGAGGTTGAAAGATTGCGGGCGGGTGCGGGCAGAATGATTTTGTCCGTCAGACCGCTGATATCCGTCAGTCCGTCAAAAAGCGTAATATTGCCGCTGTCAAGAGGCAGAAATATCATAACTCTTGCGCTGTTGACGGCAAAAGCTCTGCCTGCCGCGGAAGTTTCAATCTGCATTGTTCCCGTTTCGGGATTCTGCGTGAGAAACCTCTGAATATCATTGCAGCGCTGACGCTGTTCTTCACTCGGGTTTGCACAAAGGCTTCTCAGATAGGCCGGCACGTCAACCGTTTCGTTGCCGTATACGGGATTGGGCGATGAGCCTGAATTATCTTCGCGCGGCTGAGGTGTTGTCTGTGCGGCAACGGCATCTGTTTCAGCGTTGATTTCTGCGTCTGCTTGCGCAAGCGGGTCGCTTCTGTCACGCTCGTAAGCAACGCCGTCATCTTCGGCACGTTGCTGCTGTTCTTCACGTTCGTTCAGCGGTGCGGAGTCGGTATACCCGCCGTTTCTTCGGCTGAATTCCATCATTTCTTTTTTATATTTATCCATAAGCATCTCAAGTTCCCTTTTGTCCATAAATAAAACCTCCTGTTTCTACGGTGCTATTTTCAATATATTAACGGGAGGGAGAAAGTGTGACAGACTGCAAAATGTAATTGTGTTTGCATTTGCATATAAATTATGTTATTATATTTATATAAAATAAGAGAGACAGAGCAATATTTTTAACAAACACCCGAATTTTCTTAAAATATTTTAAATTTTTATCTATTTTCTGTTGCAAAGATTGATTTAATAGGGTAAAATATATTAAATGTATTAGTTCCAATGTGGGGTGTATCAAACTTGGCGTTAAAGCTCAATCTCAAGTATGCAGGTGAAAATGCCTGCGAAGCAAAACTTTTATCAATGCAGAGCGAAGTTGAAGCTGCACACAAAATGCTTCATGAAGGCACAGGTGCAGGCAGCGATTTCCTCGGCTGGATCGATCTTCCGGTAAATTACGATAAAGACGAATTTGCCGAAATCAAAGAATGTGCAGAAAAAATCAAAAAAGACTCAGAAGTTCTTATCGTTCTCGGCATCGGCGGCTCATACCTCGGTGCAAGAGCTGTTATAGAATTCATAAAGTCAAATAATTATAACCTTGTTAAAAAGGATACTCCCGAAATTTATTTCGGCGGTAACACAATCAGCTCTTCTTCGGTTGCCGAGCTTATGAAGCTTGTTGAAGGCAGAGATTTTTCAATCAACGTTATTTCAAAATCGGGCACAACAACCGAGCCCGCAATTGCTTTCAGAATTTTTAAAAAGCTTATTGAAGAGAAATACGGCAAAGAAGAAGCCGCAAAGAGAATTTACGTTACAACAGATAAGGCAAAGGGTGCTCTTAAGGCACTTGCAGATGCAGAAGGCTACAAAACCTTCGTTGTTCCCGATGACGTAGGCGGCAGATATTCCGTTCTTACCGCAGTCGGACTTCTTCCCATTGCTGTTGCAGGCATTGACATCGATGCTCTTATGCAGGGTGCGGCCGCAGCAAGAGAAGAATACTCAACAAGCGATATAACAAAAAATGATTGTTATAAATATGCCGCACTGAGAAATATACTTTACCGTAGCGGCAAAAAAGTTGAAATGCTTGCAGCTTATGAACCTTCAATGACTATGTGGTGCGAATGGTTCAAGCAGCTTTACGGCGAAAGCGAAGGCAAGCAGTTCAAGGGAATTTTCCCTGCATCGGCAATTTTCTCAACAGACCTCCATTCGCTCGGTCAGTATATCCAGGAAGGCGAAAGAACTCTTTTCGAAACCGTTATCTGGATTAACGAGCCCAAAGAGGACGTTGAAATTGAATTTGACGATGTTAACGGCGACGGCCTCAACTTTGTTGCAGGCAAAACCGTTCATTACGTTAATCGCAAAGCCTTTGAAGGAACTGTTCTTGCTCACACCGACGGGGATGTACCCAACATTGTAATCGAGCTTGATAAGCAGGATGAGTTCAATCTCGGCTTTATGATATATTTCTTTGAAAAAGCTTGCGGCCTTTCGGGTTATATTCTCGGAGTAAATCCCTTCGATCAGCCCGGTGTTGAAAGCTATAAAAAGAATATGTTTGCACTTCTCGGCAAGCCCGGTTACGAGGCTGAAAAAGAAGCGCTTGAAGCAAGAATCAACTGAAATTTTTAATAAACAGGAGGAATTCTAAATGGTATATCTTATTCTTGGTAAAAAAGGCTCCGGCAAAACAAAAAAACTCATTGACCTTGTAAACAATGCTGTTGAAAAGTCAAACGGTAACGTTGTTTGCATCGAAAAGGAAAGACTTTTAACTTACGACGTTAACTACCGTGCAAGACTTGTTGAAACAGATCATTATAAAGTATCGGGCTACGATGCATTCTACGGCTTCATCAGCGGTATTCTTGCAGGCGACCACGATATCACAGATGTTCTTGTTGACGCAACTCTCAGAATCGGCGGCAGAGATTACGAAGAACTTTCAGCTTTCCTTGAGAAAGTTTCCGAGCTCAGCAAGATTGCAGAGCAGGATATTACATTCACAGTTTCTGCTGATGAAGAGGAACTTCCCGCAAAAATCTTCACATATTGCGAAAAAATCTGAACAAAATCAAATTTTTAGTTGACAAATTGCGAATACAACTATATAATATTTTGTGCGTGATTTTAGGTGAAAATTATGATTTTGGATTTAGAACCTATTTTTAACAATGAAGGTATGGTCAAAGAATTCAATTATGAGCTTGATTTATCGGCTCAGGAATTCAGCGGCACAAAGCCTTTTGTTAAACCGGTCAAGGTAAGCGGAAGTGTGGGCAACTACACAGGCATAGTTGAAATGCACGCAAAGGCAGCCTTTGAGCTCGATATGTGTTGCGACCGTTGTGCAAAGCCGATAACGGTGCCGCTTGAAACCGAGATTAATCACACTCTCGTTACCCATCTTAACGACGAAACCAACGATGAGCTTTTGCTTGTCAATGAGCTTCGCTTTGAGCTTGATGAATTGGTAACGGAAGATATTTTCCTTGATATGCCTGCAAAGTTCCTTTGCGATGATGATTGCAAGGGTGTTTGTCAGAAATGCGGCAAGGATCTTAACACAGGTTCATGCAGCTGCAAAAAAGAGATTGACCCGCGTCTTGCGGCACTCCAGCAGCTTCTTGATAATTAATTTGTAAAAAAACCCGAGGGTTTAATAAAGCACAAAATTAAGGAGGTGCTTAAGAATGGCAGTACCCAAGAGAAGAGTTTCTAAGACAAGAAGAGACAAGAGACGTTCAAACGTATGGAAGATGTCTGCTCCCCAGCTTGAAAAGTGCTCAAACTGCGGTGAACTCAAGAGAACACACAGACTTTGCCCCGAGTGCGGTTATTATAACGGCAAACAGGTAGTTGTTAAGGAAGCATAAGTCAAAATAAAGCGGCAGAGGCTTAAAGCCCCTGCCTTTTATTTTTACCGTAGGTAAAAACAAGGTTCTCGAGCGAACCGCGTGGTTCTTATTTTTGTATTTAAGGTAAAAACAAGGTTCTCGAGCGAAGTGAGAGGT
>JAZQKN010000018.1:0-10305 GCA_045542175.1 Acutalibacteraceae bacterium
CTTGGCCTCCGACTTGCTTCAAGGCGATTCTCGTTATCGTAAGCATAGCTTGTTGTTGTCTTGCAAAGTTTTCCGTTCTTTGTTTCGGAAATCAGATTACCGTTCGCATCATATGTGTACTCCGTCTTGCCGTCAGGTGCAACTGTTTCAACAAGTCTGCCTGCAGCATCATAGGAATACGTTGTTACTTTACCGTTAACGGTCTGCTTTGTGCGGTTACCTGCAAGGTCATATTCATAATCGGTTTCGGAAATCTTATCGAAGAAAATGATAATGCGCTTGGTTTCATCAACACCTACAAGCTGATTTCTTTCATCGTAATCATACTTCTTTGTATATGATGATCTTGTGATAAGAGTCCATATCCATCTGAAGAAGCCGATATTTGAATGAACAGGTTCCTTCTGTACGGTTTCCTTAACGATATTTCCGCTATCGTCATAATCATATTTATACGATGAAATCTTCGAAGTTTTAAGCTTAAGCCATGCAAAATGGACGGGGCCGTAGTTTACAAGGCTGACAACCCGATCGTTATCATCGTATTTAATAACAGTATAAGTACCATTGGAACGGTCTACTCTGGTAACGTTACCGTTTTTGTCATACTCATAAGTTGTCTCGTCGCCGCTACGATTCTTTATCGAAATCATCTGGCCGAGCTCGTCATAAGTATACGATACGGAAGTGCCGTCAGGATAAACAAGCTTCGTGAGGTTGCCGAATGCATCGTATTCATAACCAATCTTTGAGGTGCCGTTGGCAAGAGTGATTGAAACAACACGTCCCATTTTGTCATACTCATAGTTGGTTGTGCCTGCAACGTCTTTCATCGATATGCGATTTCCGTCTTTATCATAGCCGTAAAGAGCTTCAACGGATTCGTCATACTTCTTGGAAATGAGCTCGTCAAGTTTATCGTAATCGTAATTTACTGTTGAACCGGTTGCGTTGCGTACTGTGGCAAGCATTCCGTTTTCGTTGTAAATATACTCGGTTACATTTCCGAGAGCATCGGTTGCGCTCGTTTTATTGCCGTTGAGGTCATAAGTATAAACATAACCTGCAGCAGAAAGAAGGTTGCCGACGATATCATACTCATATGCAGCAGTAAGGGTACCGTCCTCCGATACAGAAACAAGTCTGTTTACTGCATCATATGCATATTCTTTTGTTCTGCCTTCGCCGTCTTCATAATACGTTACGTTGTTCGCTGCATCATATTTATATGTTTCCTTGCCGCCTTCACGGTCCTCAACGGAAAGAAGGTTACCGTTTGCATCGTAGGTATATCTGATCTTGTTGCCCTTGAAGTCTGTTTCGGAAACGAGTCTGTTGACTTCATCATAAGACTTGCGCGCAGTATAACCGAGAGCGTTCTTCACGGATGTCAGATTACCGACGTTATCATATTTGTACGTTGTGGTACGGACTGAATTCTCTGTGAATTCTGTAACATTGCCCACCTCGTCGTAGACATAGCTTTCTGTTTTGCCTGCAGGCTCAAGAGCACTTGTCAGTCTGTCAAGGGCGTCATATTTATATGTTGTTACGTATCCGTTAGGTGTTTTGAAGCTGCTGAGATTACCTGCCTTGTCATACGTAAGCACGGTTTCATTGCCCATTGCATCGGTTGTTCCGATGAGTCTGTGCATAATGTCATACGCATAGCTTGTCGTTCTGCCGGATTGATCGGTTTCAGATGCAAGATTCCCCTTACTGTCATAAGCGTAGGTTACGCCGAGACCCTCGGGCTGTGTCTGAGCGGTAAGTCTGCCGAGAGCATCATAAGCATAGGTATAAACAGCTCCGTTAGCAAGTGTTTTTGAAACAAGTCGGCTTTCAAGGTCATAAATGTAGTTTGTTACTGCACCGACAGCATCCGTCTCAGTCAGAACATTGCCTGCAGCATCATATGTGAATGTTGTTGTCGCATTCGTTGCACTTATAACCTTGGTGTTGTTGCCAAGTGCATCGTATTCGAATTTTGTTGCGTTGCCGTTAGGATCTGTAAGAGTCAGAACGTTGCCGTTTGCATCGTAGGTATACGTTGTTTCAGTATCGTTTGCATAAGCGACCTCAATGAGCTGATATACTTCGTTATAAGTATATTCGGTCTTGTTGCCGTTTGCATCTGTTTCCGAAATAAGGTTGCCGCCGATATCGTATTTGCTTACTGTTTTTGCACCGTTGGGCTCAACAATCTCTGTTATAAAGTCGAACTCATTATACTCGTAAGCGGTTTTCTGGTCGAGAGGATCAGTTTCTTCAACCATTCTGCCCACGATATCATATGCGTATTTTGTTTCTCTTCCCAGAGAATCTTTTTTGGAGAGAAGATTACCGACAACATCATAAGAATATGTTGTTGTCTGATCTTCCGCATCCGTCATGGACGTAACTTTATTGAGTGCATCATATGTGTATGAAACTGTTGTTTCGTCATATGAGGTTACCTTTATAACATTTCCGTTAAGGTCATAAACATATTCCGTAGCCTGATTGAGTGAATTGATGTCTTTTGTCAGGCTGCCAACGGAATTGTATTCATAGGAATTGTTCACACCGTTATTGTTCTTCTGGTTAAGAAGATTGCCAACAGCATCATACTTAAACTCTGTAACAAGACCAAGTGCATCTTTGGTGGAAATTACGCGGTTAAGTGCGTCATAGCCTATAGAGGCCTTGTAACCGAGAGCATCAACGGCTTCAATGAGGTTTCCGTTCTTATCATAAGAATACTTAAGCACACCGCCGAGAGCATCTGTCTGCTTCGTGATATTGCCGTTAAGGTCGTAGCTGTACTTGATCTTATTTCCGAGAGCATCAGTTACAACAGCAAGATTGCCTGCAGCGCTGTATTCCATATAAGTTGTGTTGCCGAGAACATCGGTAACCTCTCTCATACGGTCAAGAGCATCGTATTTATAAACTGTCTTACCGCCGTTTGAAACTTTTTCCTCAATCACGTTGCCGTTGTTATCATATGTATACTCGGTTTTTCTGCCAATCGCATCCTTGACAGAAGTTTTTCTGCCGAGAGTGTCATAGGTGTAGGTAACCACTGCGCCTGCAGAGTCTTTTTCTGTGAGAACATTGCCAAGGGCATCATATGTATATTCAAGCTTTGCTTCGTTTGCATAAGTTGCAGAAACAAGATTGCCCATCTTATCATAAACATATGATGTATTTTCGTCTGCATTACTTGTTGTATTTACAAGATTACCGACATCATCGTATGTGTAAGATACAACAAGACCGTTGGGATATTTCTTTTCCGTCACACGGTCCATGGAATCATACTTATACTCTGTTACATTTTCGAGAGCATCAGTTTCCTTGATAAGATTGCCGACGAGGTCATATTCATACTTGGTTTCGTTACCGAGAGCATCGGTTTTTGTTGAAACCTTGTTGAATCTGAGGTCATATACATAGCTTGTCTTGTTGCCGTTTGCATCTGTTGCGGTTGCAACATTGCCTGCACTGTCATATGTATAGGTTGTTACGTTGCCTTCGCCGTCGGTTACTGTTACGGGATTTGAGAAACAGTCATAAGCAGTTGATTCTTTGCCTGCTTCACCGTAATCAACGGAGGTGTTGTTATAAAGACCATCATACTCATAAACAACAACGTTTGACAGAGGATCGGTTATCTTTGTTATATTGCCGATTCCGTCATATTCATAAGAATAAACATAGCCGTTTGCATTAGTAAGCTTAACCATGCAGCCTGCACGGTCATATTCAAAGGTGTTTTCCGAACCATCGGGAAGCTGAATACCGGTGTTTCTGCCTGCAGCATCATAAATATATCTTGTTTTGTTTCCGAGAGCATCAACATATGTTACGACTTCACCGCGGGAGTTATAATAATACTCTGATTTCGCACCGTTTGCATCTGTGATTTTCGAAACCCAGATACCGTCATAGCTGTATTCGGTAACATGCTTGAGTGCATTTGTATGTTTGATTACTCTGCAGTTTTCATCATAGTCGTATGTATCAACAGTTCCGTCTTTATGGGTATGGGTAAGAAGATTACCATTTTTATCATAGGTATATTCTTCTTTTGTTTTGTTGTAGTCGGTGAAACTGATAATATTGCCGTCTTTGTATTCGAGAATCTGTTTTGCACCGTCAAAACGAACAGATTCGGTAAGCAGACCGTCTTTATATGCGTAGGTTGTCTTGTTTCCGCTTCTGTCGGTTTCGGATGCAAGATTATTATCTGCATCGTATTCTTTCTTTTCAGATGTACCGTCATCGTAAACGATTTCTTCTGTTCTGTAATTTGAATCGTACTTGTAAACAGTTGTGTTTCCGTTTGCATCTGTTACAGTTGTCTGACCCTCTGTGTAAGCAAGAGTTGTTACATTGCCTTCGGAATCAGTCTGCTTTGTAACTCTGCCTTCGGAATCGTATTCGTTTGTAACGATAACGTTTCCTTCTGCATCTGCCCAGGAAATCATCTTGTGCTCGGAATCATAATTATATGTTGTTACATTTCCGAGTTCATCCGCAGAAGAAACAAGATTTCCGTTTTCATCATACGCATACTTAAGAACACCGTTGCCGGGTACAAGAATCGATGTGATGTGGCCGTTCTCATCACAGGTTATGCCGTAGCTTGTTCCTGCGGGAGAAACGATGGAGCTGATATTAAGTGCGGCATCATAGGTAAGGGTTGTGGTGAAACCTTTTTTATCGGTAATCTTTGTAAGAAGACCCGAAGAATTGAATCGTCTTACTTCACCTTCTGAATTCTTGATTTCATATTCATATACATAGTATTCTTCAGGCTCTTCCCCACCGAAATCGCCCATCTTTGTTTCGACAACAATAGCGGTCAAATCAAGATAATAACCGTCACTGCACGTGTATGTGCCGTCTGCGTTGGGTGTGAAGTATACCATACCGCCGTCGCCTTTAAGGTATGCAATTGTGCCATCCTCAAGCTTTGAAAGTCTTTCGGAATATTCGAACTGCCAACCGCGGCCAAATGCGCTGTCTACGAAAGCTGATTTTGAGTTGTAGGTTCTGGAAATACCGAAATTGCCGTTATAATCGGGAATTTCAATATCGGTTTTAGCCATATAGAAATTACCGGTGTTGAGGTTGATGGGCTCATAACCGAATTCGCAGTGCAGCGCTCGACCGATAAGCATTGAGTCAATGTCGGCTTTTTCCTTTTCGGTAAGTTCACCGGGAGTATAAGGCTTGTTTGCATTCTTTGTGGGATTAATAATAATGATTGTATTGTTCTCAACAAGAAGCATATCGTGAACACGGTTATCCGTTACAATCTGCTCAATGGGAACACCGTAGTAATTTGCGATTGACTGAAGCTTGTCATATCTTGTGACCTTATAAATAAGGAAATCGTCACTCTTTACAGTGTTACCTGCTGTGCCGTTATATTCAGAAGTTGCAGTATAGTTATATACCGTATTGAACACAGGAGACGTGAAGGGAACAAGCGTCTGCCAGTTGCTCTGAATATCTTTATATTTAGTTGCTCTTTCAGGGAAATATTCGTTCCATGCACTTGAATCGGGGTACTTGTAAGAAATATTAGCCGCAACTGTAGCTGCCTGGTTTTCAACTGTTGTATCGCTGAGGGCATAGCTGACCGTGG
Source organism: Acutalibacteraceae bacterium (assembly GCA_045542175.1). GTDB lineage: Bacteria > Bacillota > Clostridia > Oscillospirales > Acutalibacteraceae > CAG-177. Next base: position 5,639 of record JAZQKN010000018.1, read on the forward strand.
CGTTGGGTTTTGCAACACCGTCAGCAAAAATTCCGAGGAAAGCAAGCTTGCCGTCGCGGCTTGATTCCATGATTGTTCTCAGGTTGATTGTTGTCTGATTGAGAGGATAATCTTCGGGAACAGGGTTGGGAACTTCCCACTCAATTGAAATATAAGGAATCTGATCTTCAAATCCGAACTGACCGGCTACATCGCCTGAAGTTGATGTGTAGAAAGCACCGCCCGTGCCGGTTTCGTTTTCCGCTGTCAGAATAAGACCGTATTGCGGATACGTACCCTGAATCCAATCGTTTACAGCAGTTTTGATATCAAACGAATGGAACCCTTTTTTTGCAGCAGATTTCGAAAGCATTTCGGACTCAAGCTTGCCTGCGTTTGTGTACGACATATTGTTATAGTTCCAATCACTGAGCACTCTGCTGCACCAGAAGGTATTGGAACCATAGCTTACGTACTGATAAACATTAAATGAAGCACTGATAATTTTGGAACCTGCAGGAATAGACGCAAGGCAGGAGTTATCAATTTGAACAAGCATCTTTGACCTTTTTAGCTTGCCGTCAAATCCAAACAGGTCACCATCAATATAACCTATGTAGCCGTACGCACCGCCGCTGGCCGTATAAACTCTGTCACCGTCTTCAACAACAGATTTTACAACCAGCTCTTTTTCACCCGATATCTTTTCGATGTTGGGGTCGATATAAACAGGATAGACTCTTTCGTTTGTTGAAAGCCATTCCGAATCAGCAGTAACTGTCAGAATGTCGCCCTCAAGAGACATCGTTATATCTGTGCTGTAATTTCCATCTGCATCTGTCATAACGGGAGCAGAAACCGTATAGGCGCACTCTTTGGTTTTCTTGTTGTATACAAAAAGAGTGTTGTCAGTTAACTCAACCTCATGTCCGTTAAGGTCAAGCTCATAGCTGAATGTATTAACACCTGTGAATTTGTTTAAAATGATATCTTCCTTGATACCGTTTTCAGAAACAGTATACTGAACATCTATGCCATCATAAACATCGTTATATCGGATTGCGTTGTCCTTAACGATGTATTTTGAATAATCTCCGTTAACGGGTATGATTTCAATCTTGGTATCATTATAATCAAAAACAATACCCTTATCAGAAATATCTTCTGAAATTCTGACATCTATATCACCCGAAACATTGGTGAATTCATCGCTGCCGATTTTTTCAACAAGTTCGAGGGAGTTGTCATAAGCTTTCTTTTTACCGTCTTCATCCACATAAAAATACGGAGTAGACGAATATATTGCCTGGAAAGTGTCGGCGCCTGTCTGATAAACTTTTGAATATTCGTTTATCTCAATCAGTTCACCGTCAACTATCGGCTCAGAATACTCTGACACCTCCGGCATACGCAGAGTGTCGTCTGCTATACCGACACTGTAATCTGCATTCGGTATTGACGACTCTTTTCGGGCATTTTCTCTGGCATCATCAACATATTCCGCAAAACCCGCAAGAGGCACCGACGTGATGAGCATTGCAAAACAGAGAAAAACGCTCAAAAGGCTAATACATTTTTTCATAGGGAAACATCCTTTCCTAAAATATTATACAAACTAATTATATCACTGTGAAAACCAAAAACAATAGCACAAATTGTCATCTTTTGATATGATTTACGCCTTATTACTACCCTGCAAACAATGTTTAATGACAATTTGTGCAAATTCCCACCAAATGCAAAAGTTTTGCATTCTATAATAAAAATACATCTCCGGTAAAATCGGCAGTTTATACGATTCCCTCTGTAAGGCTGAAAAGGTACCAAAACAACTTAGCTTCAAGTTTCCCTGCTCATTTGGATGCCGAAAAGAACTTAAACTCGCAGCCACCGTGTTATGAGTTGAAGAAGCTGCTTTCATGCCGCAAAAACTGTAGAATTTCATGCAAAAACCACCTGATAAACCGCATTGCAAGCGAAAATATCAGGTGGTTCGTTCTTTTTCATGTGTACCGTTAAAACGGTTTGTTGACAAAAAGTTGACACAAACTGCGAACTCAAGTCTCTTGTCAGGAATCGGTCTGACTGTCTTTTTTGACTACGCCTTCGAAAACTCTCCTCACCTCTTCATCAGAATAATCATCCGTTAAATAAACAAGAAAAAATAAATTCTCCTTCACAGCTCAGCGGTTCTTTAAAAAGCCCCACAAAAACCATTGTTATATTGCACTTCACAACATTATTTGATATAATAAAAATAATACTTTCCGGGAGAATGCTTATGATATATAAAATAGGCTCATTTAATGTCCGCAATCTGAATTATCCCGTCAGTAAAGGCGGAAACAGATCGTTTGATACGATTGCTTCAATCATCAAAAATGAGGGATTTGACGTTGTTGCATTGCAAGAAATCCTTTCTCATAAAGTTTGGGATCAATTAAAACTTTTCCTCGGTGACGCATGGCAGTTTGCCTGGGAACGTCCCGCACAGTATTTTGGTGAATCCAAAGCAGACCCGCGCGGCGAAGGATACGCATATATCTGGAACTCAAAAAAGATTGATCTCGTTGAAGTTAACGTAGACGGAGTACTGAGACGGTCACATCCTCAAATCTGGAGAAAATACAGAAAAAACGGAGCCAAGCTGATACGCGAACCGTATTACGCAAGATTCACGCCAAAAGGTAAAGTTGCCGGTTGTTTCTGTGAAATCAGGCTGATTAACACACATATCGTTTACGGAGACAGTAATAAGCTTGGTGAAATCATGCGATACGGAGAATTCTTAAAACTGGTAGGTAATGTATATGAAAATATCGCCAATCAGCGATACGGAGATCGTATGCCTGCATATGTAATCGTGCTGGGCGACTATAATCTTCCGTTAACAAAACTTTGTCAAAATGAAATAACAGTAACTGTCGGAGACAGCACTTCGGATCGCAGACTGGAACGTGTTATAACCAGACAGGAAGAGCTGACCACTGTAAATCACGTCAAGCAGGATGACGGGACATATACGTCCAATTATGTAAATAACTATGATCACTTTTCTTTTTTAGAGAGGTACCAATCAATAATGCACGTAAAAATCTCTCGTGTTGATATAACAAAATACTGCAGGGATCTTGTCCAATATTGGGAAACGGTATCCGATCACGTGCCCATAAAAATGTCAATAAACCTGAACAACAGAAACTTATAAATGTTTTACATAGAAAGAGGTCAATTATGTTTAGAAAAAAACGCGCTGAAGAATTGAAGCAAATTCTTGAATCCGCAAGCCAAGACCGTGAGCTTTATGCTTCACAAGCCGCTCAGGACAGAGCTATGTTTATAGAGCAATTAACAGCCGCCAGATCCTCCGACGTTCCTGCAGTAGTTAAGGTAATCGGAGCTGACGAGGACCCTGCCATTCGAAAAGGGCAAGAGCTGCAGGCTGCATATGCGCTTAATCTTTGTACCGTTTCCGTTTCTCAGATTATTGACTACAACGATTTGATTATTATGGAGCAGGAATATGACGCCATATTGAACAATCTCAATCTGGAAAATTTCCCCAAGGATGAAGCTCTTCTTAAAATATTAAAGCAAATACTCGATGTAGTTGCTTTCTTCAGAATCCAAGCCGAAGAAAAAAAGATACAGGAAGAAGAGTACAAAAAGAGAGTAAAAGACGCTGTATGGTCAGCTGTACCTTCTCCGTCTGCAATACTCGCAGGCGGATCTGCAGGTTGGGTTGGCTTGGCTGTCGGTGCCGTCATGGCAGTAGGTACAGGTTATATGAACTACCGTCGTGAACGTGCCAACATTGATACGGAACAGCGCAGGAAGGATTGGGAACTGCAGCGTTCTGCAATGGAGCAGTTTGACGGTCTTCGCAGAGAGCTGTTCGATACCGCATGGAGACTTGCCGACAAATACGATTTCAAAGATGAGTACCGTCTTACCGCCCGACAGATCTCTCAGTACAATCAGATACTGGATGACACCGACCCCTTGAGAAGGTATGAAAGACTCTTCTATGTAAAGGACAATTTCGTTGCATATCCGCCGTTCTGGTACTATCTCGGACACGCTGCCGCCGAGGTTTCCACCAAGAAAGACAGAAGCGGTTACCTTTATTATCCCAATGACCTTGCAGAAAGCTATAAAGTAAAAGCCATTGATGCTTTTCAGCAATTTCTGACCGCTGTTGATGATGATGCTCACAGAAACCTTCTTCGTGAGGATCAGACCTGTGCGGCATGCGCACTCGAACTTTTTGCATTAGTCGCAAAAGATCCCGAATTTCCTCATAACGAAAAAATCAAACTGCTCAAAAAAGCTGCAAAAAACGCCGGCAATGCATTTGATACACTGCAAATGTGTGCAACCTCGTATTTATCCATAGGAGAATTTGACGAGGGTCTTCGCTTGATGAATATGCTTGTAAATGAAGGCTATAACGAAGATATGAACGCGCAAATCCTTGCAATGATGTACGTAAGTGCTTTTTGCAGAGGAGAAACTGAAAAGAAAGCCGATTATCTCACCCTGGCATCCCGTGTCGGTGACAGAATTCCACTACTCCCCCTCCCCGCCAACTCCGCCTCTAATGGCTATACTCTGTCCGAGCAGTATGTTAAGCAGCAGTGCCGCCACCTGCTTAATGATTACCGCGATACCGTTTGCGAATATATTAT
>JAZQKN010000019.1:0-70130 GCA_045542175.1 Acutalibacteraceae bacterium
CTTCTTACAAATCCGAAGCTTATGCTTTTCGGTGCGGCAGCTCAGTTCGGTATTTTCTTTACTCTCTGCCTTGCATCACTTTTAGGCTTCGACATAAAGGACGCTGCTTCAATCGGTATCATCGGTGCTGCAGACGGCCCCACAGCTATTGCTGTTTCAATGGAGCTCGGCCCAAAGTATATCGGCGCTATTATGGTTGCCGCATATTCCTATATGGCTCTCGTACCTCTGGTACAGCCCCCCATCATCAAGCTTTGCACAACAAAGAAAGAGCGTCTTATCCGTATGGACAACACAGCAGGTAAGGCTCCCTCAAAGCTTACAAAGATTCTTTTCCCCATCGTTGTTACAATTATCGTTGGTCTTGTAGCTCCCGATGCTGTTGCACTTATCGGTTTCCTTATGTTTGGTAACCTTATCCGTGAGTGCGGTGTTCTTAACTCACTTTCAGAAACAGCTCAGAAGGTGCTTGCAAACCTCATCACAATCTTCCTCGGCATCACAATCGCTTCAAGAATGACTGCTGAAGAATTCCTCAGAGTTGAAACTCTCCTTATTATGGGTCTCGGTCTTGTAGCATTCATCGTTGATACCTTCGGCGGCGTTATGCTTGCAAAGATTATGAACCTCTTCCTCAAGAACAAAATCAACCCCATGATCGGTGCAGCAGGTATTTCTGCATTCCCCATGTCAGCCAGAGTTGTACATAAGCTCGGTCTTGAAGAGGATAACCAGAACTTCCTTCTTATGCACTCAATCGGCGTTAACGTATCGGGTCAGATTGCTTCGGTTATCGCCGGCGGTCTTATCCTTGCTTTCTTAGCTTAAGGTGAATGGAGTAATCCAAACCTGCCCGAAAGCGAGTCTTTTCGCCGCTTTTCGGAGTCTCGGCTTTGAAAGGCGTTAATTTGCGAGTATTTTAACGAAGGGTGAACGAAAATATGCCCGTGAAAATCACGGTTCGTATTATTCCATTCACCTTAATCAGGAGGAAAATAATATGGATTTTGGTATAAACCTTCAGGGTCTTTTAGAATCACTTCCCTATATGGGCAAGGGTATGCTCGGCATCTTTGTTGTTACCGCTGTTGTTGTAGTTGTTGTTAACGCACTCAACAGTATGCCCAGCAAAAAGAATTAACAGTTTCAATAAGGGCGTTACTTTTAAACGCCCTTATTTTTAAGCGAAAACTGAACAAACTATAAAAAAACAGAAATAAGGAGGCAAAATAATGACAATTACCGACGCACTGATCACTTCCGTTATCGGCATATGTGTTGTTATGTTAATCCTTGCAATAATCGCAGTTCTCATTATCCTTGTTTCAAAGGTTATCAGAACTATTGAAGCAAAAGCAAAAAAATCACCCGCTGAATCGGTAGCTGTAATCGGCTCACCCGCTGCCGCACCCGTTTCAGACAGCACAAACAACGGCGAAGTTGAGCTTATCGGCACAGACGAAAAAACAGCCGCTGTTATTATGGCAATTGTTTCACAGAAAAGTGAAATTCCTCTCAACAGACTCAGTTTTAAATCAATCCGACTTATGGATGAAAATGAGAAGGGAGGGGACAAATAATGGAAATGGTTAAAGACGTTCTCTGGGGATTATGGGAATCCTCGGGTTTTAATCTGATGACCTGGCAGGAAGGCGTTATGATTCTTGTTTCATTCGTTCTTCTTTATCTTGCAATCGTTAAAAAGTTTGAACCCCTTCTTCTTGTACCCATCGCTTTCGGCATTATGCTCGCAAACCTTCCCGGTGCAGGCCTTATGGCTGACCCCGCAGGTCTTATGGATGCTTCGCAGAAAGTTCCCGGCGCACATTGGTATGACGACGGCGTACTCAGGCTTATCTACGCAGGCGTTAAGAGTTCAATCTTCCCCTGCCTCATCTTCCTCGGAATCGGCGCAATGACCGACTTCGGTCCGCTTCTTGCAAACCCCGTCAGCCTTATTCTCGGTGCTGCTGCACAGCTCGGTGTTTATGTTGCATTTGTGCTTGCCATTGTTGGCGGCTTCGACCCGAAGGAAGCTGCATCAATCGCTATCATCGGCGGTGCTGACGGTCCCACCGCAATCTTCCTTACAGGTAAGCTTGCCCCCGACCTTCTTGCTCCCATTGCGGTTGCGGCTTATTCATATATGGCTCTGATTCCTCTCATTCAGCCTCCCATTATGAAGCTTCTCACAACCAAAAAGGAAAGAAAGGTTGAAATGAAGCAGCTGCGTAAGGTAAGCAAGACCGAAAAGATTGTTTTCCCCATCGTTGTTGCAGTTTTGTGTGCACTCATCATTCCCTCTTGCGCTTCACTTATCGGTATGCTTATGCTCGGCAACCTCTTCAAGGAATGCGGCGTTGTTGACAGACTCACCGATACAGCCCAGAATGCTCTGACCAATATCGTAACAATTATGCTCGGTCTTACCGTTGGCGCAACCGCTAACGGCGGAACGTTCCTTCGCGGTCAGACACTTCTTATCATCGCTCTCGGTCTTACTGCTTTTGCATTCTCAACCGCAGGCGGTGTTCTCCTCGGCAAAGTTCTTTACCTCATTACCGGCGGAAAGGTTAATCCCCTCATCGGTGCCGCAGGTGTTTCAGCCGTTCCTATGGCTGCCCGTGTTGCGCAGACTGAAGGCAGAAAGTATAACCCCACAAACTTCCTTCTCATGCACGCTATGGGACCCAACGTTGCGGGTGTTATCGGCTCGGCAGTTGCCGCAGGTTTCCTTCTTATGGTATTCGGTCAAAAGTAAATAAAGTTAAAGCTCCCACGGTCAATGACCGCGGGAGCTTTTCGGTTTTTATCAGTATTTAAATGAAGAATAGGTTACGGTTGTTGCAAGCTTTGCACTCGCCTTGTTAACCTTTACAACGGAATACTTGACGTTTTCCATTTCAGCACTCATTCTGAACGAATGCTTGATTGATGAGAATCGTCCGCTGTCAACCGAAATCTTTGCTTCGATTACAACCGAAGACGTTTTAACAGTCATCTTGCCGACGCTTGCTCCGACCTCTTCAAGACCCGCTTTAATCTCGTTGGCATCTTTATAATCCCTTGTAAATCTGCCGATGGCACTGCTGCCCTTGAGCGGATTTGTTTCATTCTTGACGGTTATTTTTACGATATAATACTTGCCGTCGGATGAAAGTGAGCAGCTTGCAGACGAAACGTCGCTTGCTTTAAGTGTGCTCAGGCAAAGTGAACTGCCGTCGAAATCGCCCTTGCTCACAGCCGAATCCATTTTTCCTTCACCGAGGAAGCTTCCGATTGCACCTCTTATAAAATCAAATCTTGAAAGAGCGCCCATCTCAAAATCGCTGAGAGTTGTGTTAACGCTCTTTTTGTAAGCGGGCTTATACTTCGAAGCCGTCGCCGTTGCACCGTTATAAAGCTTAACTATGTCCGCTTTGCTTGAAGGAACGGTTGCCTTTGCAGCCTCGGTTGTTGTTGCGTTCACTTCGGGCTTTACCGCCTGTGTAACGTTCACACCCGCCGTTACGGCTTCAGTGGGAGCCTCGGTCGTTGCTTCGGTTACGGGAGCGGTTGTTGAAACCTGTGTTGTTGTTTCAGTTGTTGTAATTTCGGTTGCAGGCTCTGTTTCAGGCATAATCAAACCTGCAGTTGTGCTTTCTTCTGTTGTTTTGGTTTCTGTCAACGAAACCGTAGGCTCCTCATCGCCGTTGCACGCCGCAAGTGAAAACATAATTGCAAATGCCGAAGCAACAGCAAGAATTTTTTTCAATTCTTTCACAATAATTACCTCCTACATAATGCAGATTGTTCTCTGCAGCTTTATTATAATCTTTTTTTCATTATTATTTCAGGATTTATCGTGAATAAATTGTGAAATTTTTTACTTATTAAGCAAATCGTTCTTTTTGATGAAATCGATTGTTTCATCAACGGTTGTGAATGCAAGAGCAACGCTTGTATCAGCAGCACCGTAATAAATTGCAATTCTGCCCGTCTCGCTGTCAGCCATTGCGGCACAGGGGAAAACAACGTTGGGAACGTCACCGACGCATTCATAAAGCTCGTGAGGAGCAAGCATAAAGCAATCTGCTCTGTGCTTGACCTTCCAGGGCTCGTCAATATCAAGAATTGCCGCACCCATAGCATAGGTGAAACCATTGCAGCTTGTGAGCACGCCGTGATAGAACATCAGCCAGCCCTCGTCTGTTTCGATGGGTGTGGGGCCTGCGCCGACCTTGGTCATTTCCCAGTTCTTTTCGGGCTTCATAACAAATCTGTGCTTGCCCCAATATGTCAGGTCCTTGCTGTGGCTGAGGAATATATCGCCGTAGGGTGTGTGACCTCTGTCACAGGGACGGATAAGGAGCAGGAATTCATCGTTAACCTTTCTGGGGAAAAGTACGCCGTTTCTTGCAACGGGATAACAGGCATCCTCAAGCTGTACCCATTCTTTGAAATCGGTTGTGTATGCGATGCCGATTGTTGTGCCGTGAGGTGTAAGGTTAACCCAGGAAAGATAATATTTTCCGTCAATTTCGCAAAGTCTGGGGTCATAGCCTCTGAAGATGGTTTTTTCTTCAAGCTCCCAGTGGATAGCATCTTTGCTGTAGCCAGTAACAAGAGTATGGTCTCTTGACATCATATCAGCTCTGAATACACCCGCAAAGCCGTCGCCGAAAGGCACAACCGCAGAGTTGAAGATGCTGTTTGCCATAAAAAGATTATCTCTTGTGATAATGGGATTGTTTGTGTATCTCCAGACGGGATATCTCCAGCCTTCGGGCTTATCCTGCCACGGAATATTTTTGATTGCCTGTCCGATTATTTTAGCCATAACCAATCTCCTTAATATAATTATGGTTAAATCATACCATAACCCTATGGCTAAATCAACAAATATGTGTCAAAAAGCCTTGCATATTCTTCTTTTTACCTATATAATTAAAATGAAAGAGAATCAGCCCGAAAGGAGATTTGAAAATGGATATAATGGATTATGCTGCAAAAGGCATACACGCGTTAACAAAAAATTACGGCAAAAAGGTTAGCAAAAACGGTGCCGCCCCCGTAATTGAAGATGCAAAACCCGTAAAAATCAGCGGCTCAACTTACCGCGCAGGCTTCGCAACCGATGAAATTATGCCAGACCTTACCAAGGGTAAAACATACTGGATTGCAGGTCACGGCTCAGGACATAAAATGGAGGGTGTTCTCACTCCCGTTTATATCTCCGCAATGTGGCTTGACTGCGGCAACGACGAGGGTATTCTCTGGCTCAGCGCCGACATCGTTGGTCTTACAAGAATTGAAGTTAACAAAATCCGCTCAATGATTCTAGCTACAGGCGAAATCAAGGGCTGTAAGAATATCACTTTCAGCTGTACTCACAGCCATTCGGGTATTGATACTCTCGGTTATTGGGGCAAGCCCAACCTTGTGAATATCCCCTCCGACGGCAAAGACCCCGAATATATGGAAATGCTTATGCAGAAAGCGGTTGAAGTGAGCGTTAAAGCTTATAAAAACCGCAAGGCAGGCAAGCTCTATTCTGGCAGAATCGAAATCCCCGGCGGCCTTGAAACAGGCAGAGGCTTTATCGATAAGCACGAATTCCTCACAAGACTCCGCTTTGCTCCCGAAGACGGCTCAAACGATATCTGGCTTCTCAACTTCGGCGGACATCCCAATTCGCTCGGCGGCAACAACAGAATGCTCAGCGGCGAATATCCCTATTTTATGCGTGAAAAAATCAAGGCGGAAAACGGTGCACAGGTTGTTTTCGGAATCGGTGCAATCGGCGGTATGGACGTTGTAAACCTTGACGATAAGGACAGAGTAAACTGCGTCAAGCTTCAGGGCGAAATGATTGCGGAAAACGCTCTTAAAATCAGCAACGACCGTGAGCTTACCCCCGAAATCAAGTTCATTAATCAGCCTTTCTATATTCCCGTTGATAACTACGTACTCACCTTGCTTGCCCTTCGTCACGTTATGAGCTTCAAGGCATACCCCTCGGAGGAATCTGACATCGGCATTGCAATGGAAAGCGAACTGACCTATATGACAATCGGCGATCAGAAGTTTGTTCTTCTTCCCGGCGAAAACTTTGTTTCAACAGTTTACGGCTCATACATTCCCGCTGAAGATTCGGCAAGCGCAAAGGGCGGCGATTTCAATCCCACTCCCCTTGCAGAAATCGTGGGCGACAGCGAAATTATCGCTTTCGGCGTAACCAACGATATGTCGGGCTACGTTGTACCTCCCAACGATTTCGTCCTTCACCCCACACAGCCCTATCTTAACACCACCAGCGACAGATTCGACAAGCGCCACTATCACGAAACAAACGCAATGGGTCCCAACACCCAGAAAGCAATTGCCGACACCTTCGCAAAGATGGTTAAAAACTTCGGATAAAACAAATCCCCCGAACCGATTTGGTTCGGGGGTCTTTTTATATATTAGTCGTTGTTTCTTCTGGGTCTGCCGCCCTTGTCGCCTCTGAAGTCTCTTCTGGGAGCCTTTCTGGGAGCGTCTGAAACGGTGTTTTCGGGAACAAGACCTTCAACCTCGATAAGAGCCTCACGGCGTGAGAAGTTGAGTCTGCCCTGATCATCCTTGGGAAGAACCTTAACAATTACTTCGTCGCCAACGTTAACTGCATCTTCAACCTTTTCGGTTCTCTTAACGTCAAGCTGGCTGATGTGAACCATACCTTCCTTGCCGGGAGCGATTTCTACAAATGCGCCGAAGCTCATAAGGCGTGTAACAACACCCTTGTAGATTGCGCCAACCTCGGGGTCGTTAGCGATGGTTTCAACGATTGAGATTGCTCTGCGTGCATCGTCGATATCAGTTGATGAAACAAAGATGTTACCGTCTTCCTGAACGTCGATCTTACAGTTGCATTCTGCACAGATCTTCTGAATAACCTTACCCTGCTTACCGATAACGTCGCCGATCTTTTCGGGATCAATCTTTGTTGTAAGCATCTTGGGAGCCCACTTTGAAAGCTCTGCTCTGGGCTCTGCGATAACGGGAAGCATAATTTCGTCAAGAATATAGCAACGTGCTGTGTAAGTCTTGTCAAGAGCTTCTCTGATGATTGCGGGAGTAAGACCGTGAACCTTAAGGTCCATCTGGATTGATGTGATGCCCTTCTTTGTACCTGCAACCTTGAAGTCCATATCGCCGAAGAAGTCTTCAAGACCCTGGATATCAACCATTGTCATGAAGCGGTCGCCTTCTGTGATAAGACCGCAAGAAATACCTGCAACGGGAGCCTTGATGGGAACACCTGCTGCCATAAGTGAAAGAGTTGAACCGCAAACTGAGCCCTGTGATGTTGAGCCGTTTGATGAAAGAACTTCTGATACAACTCTGATTGTGTAGGGGAATTCTTCTACCGAGGGAAGAACGGGGATAAGTGAACGTTCAGCAAGTGCACCGTGACCGATTTCTCTTCTGCCGGGGCCTCTTGAGGGCTTTGTTTCGCCAACAGAATATGAGGGGAAGTTATAGTGGTGCATATAACGCTTTGATTCTTCTTCATCAAGACCGTCAAGAAGCTGAGCATCGCTCATGGGTCCGAGGGTTGTGATTGAAAGAACCTGTGTCTGACCTCTTGTGAACATACCTGAACCGTGAACTCTGTCAAGAAGGTCTACTTCTGCGTTAAGAGGACGGATTTCGTTGATTCCTCTGCCGTCAACACGCTTGCCGTCGTCAAGAAGCCAGCGGCGAACAACGTACTTCTGAACCTTGTAGAGACATTCTTCAATCTTAACTTCCATTTCGGGATAGATTTCGTCGAACTTCTCGTGAACCTTTTCGTAAACGGGCTTAAGGCGCTCGTCACGGATTCTCTTATCGTCTGTATCAAGAGCAAAGCGGATATCTTCGATTGCGAAATCCTTGATTGCTTCGTACATTTCGGGATCGGGATCGTTTGAGGGGAAGTCAACCTTCTCCTTGCCGCATTCAGCCTTGATCATGTTGATGAATTCAACAATTCTCTGGTTTTCCTTGTGAGCAAACATGATACCGTCATACATATCATCGTTTGAAACTTCGTTAGCGCCTGCTTCGATCATAGCAACAAGCTCGCTTGTTGAAGCAACTGTAACGTACATTTCGCTCTTTGCTCTTTCTTCGAGTGTGGGGTTGATAACGTACTTGCCGTCAACAAGACCTACAACTACGCTTGAAACGGGGCCGTCCCAGGGAATTTCTGAAATTGAAATAGCAATTGAAACGCCGAGCATAGCAGCGATTTCGGGCTGGCAGTCGGGGTCAACTGACATAACTGTTGCAACAACGCCAACGTCGTTTCTCATATCCTTGGGGAAAAGAGGACGGATGGGTCTGTCGATAACTCTTGATGCAAGAGTAGCTTTTTCGCTTGCCTTGCCTTCACGGCGCTGGAATGAGCCGGGAATTCTGCCTACTGAATAGAGCTTCTCTTCATAGTCAACTGAAAGGGGGAAGAAGTCTACGCCTTCACGGGGTTTTGCTGCCATAGTTGCTGTACAAAGCACGTTTGTTTCACCGTAGCGAACAAGACATGCGCCGCCTGCAAGCTGAGCCATTTTGCCAACTTCAACAACAAAAGGTCTGCCCGCAATTTCGGTTTCATACTTTTTGAATGCTTCAAAAAACATAATTTTTTACCTCTCTGAATTATATTTCCACAGGCGGCACGGCTTAGCAATAAATCCAGCCTCCGAGCGTTTTCGGGGGTTCGATTTACCGCTAAAACCGATACCAGCCGCCTGAAAGATTCGCATTGGATTTGCCCTGAAAGACACAACAAAGCAGGCGGGAAAAAGCTCCTGCCTGCTTGCGCGCGAAAATTATTTACGGATACCGAGTCTTGCAATGATTGAACGGTAGCGTTCAATGTCAACCTTCTGAAGGTATGCAAGAAGGTTTCTTCTGTGACCAACCATCATAAGAAGGCCTCTTCTTGAGTGATGGTCCTTCTTGTGCACCTTAAGATGCTCGGTAAGGTCGTTAATTCTCTTTGTAAGAACTGCGATCTGCACTTCGGGAGAACCTGTGTCACCCTCGTGAGTAGCAAATTCCTGCATGATTGCGGTCTTTTCTGCCTGTGTCATTTCTTTTCACCTCATTAAAATATTTGCCTCTGCCCCCAGAAAACGGCAGGTGAAGCTCCCCTTTGGGGAATACTCCGCAGTCCGAGAAGCGGGCACGCAAAAAGGATTATAGCACAAAGAGTTGCGATTGTAAAGACTTTTTTTATTTTTGTATTATTAATATAAATACAAAAGCCTTTGGCAGGGCTGTTGTTGTACACAGTGACATTAAACAGCAAAAAGAATGCCACCTTTTACTTCGCCGCATAGAATGACTAGTGAAAGCTTTTGCTTTCGCTTAAAACAAGGCGGCTGAGTCAACGGTGGCAGATTCTGCCCATGGGGAGCCGGGTAAAAAATCAGCCGCCATCATATAGAAAGAGCGGCGGAAACTTTCAGCTTTTTTATTTTTGATTTCCGCCGCTTCACGAAAAAAATACATTACACTCATTTTAAAGTATTCCTCCCCGATTCCGTTTAATGCAAAAGACCGCTGCGGCGGTCTTTTTTAAATGATAAAGTTTACAATATGTTCACCTTTTTTGACAAACAATATAATAAAATGTAAATTGAATAAATATGTGGAGGTGAAGGTTTTGCTCGGCTACGTCAAGGCGTTCAAGCCCGAAATGAAGATAAAGGATTACGAGCTTTACAGAGGCATTTACTGCTCTCTCTGCCGTGCTCTGGGCAGAAACTATTCCCCTCTTGCCCAGCTTTTTCTCAGCTACGATTTCGCTCTTGCGGCGGTTTTCTTCCTTGCCGTGAGGGATGACGGATGCAGCTTTTCAAAAAAACGCTGTCCTTACAATCCGTCGAAAAAATGTATGATTTGCGCCTCGCACGACGTATTTGATTTCTGCTCCCACGCTGTAATCATAACGGTTTATTACAAGCTTCTCGATAACCTTCACGATAAGGAAATCGGCTCAAAACTGCTTGCGGCAATCCTGTTTCCCGTTGTCTGGTTGATGCATAAAAAGGCAGCGAAAAAGGCTCCCGAAATCGAAGAAGCGGAGGCTTTTCTTTACAGAAAGCAAGCCGAAACAGAAAGTGAAAAAGCCGTTTCAATCGATAAAGCCGCTCACCCGAGCGCAGATGCTCTGGGTAAAATTTTTGCTCTCGGTGCAAACGAAAAAAGCAATTCCGATTACTACAGATTCGGCTATATGCTCGGCCGTTTTGTTTATATAACCGACGCTGCCGATGACCTTGAAAAAGATAAGAAAACAGGCAATTTCAACCCGTTTTCAAGCGAAAAAATATCAAGCGAAGAAGAACGCAAAGCCTTTGCCGAAAAGGTTGACAAAATGCTCAGCCTGACCCACGCAACAGCCCTCGAATCGCTTGAAGCAACAAAAGTGAAACGTTTTCACGCCATACTCGATAACGTTGTTTTCGAAGGGCTCGATAACTGCAGAAAAACAGTTATTTCAAGATATCTCCCGCAAGATGAAAAATGCAAAAATTACCGTGTGAATTGAGGAAATAAAATGAAAAACGCTTATGAAATTCTCGGAGTCCCCTACGGTGCGTCGACCGAACAGGTTTCCGCCGCATACAGGGAACTTTTCCGCAAATATGAAGATAATCCCCAAAAAATCAATGAAATCAACGAAGCGTATGACTCCATTATTATGAATTCAGGCTCTTCGCAAAGCAACAATTTCTCTTCGTTCTCTTACACGGAGAATTACGGCGATATACAAAGTAAAATCAGATCGAACCGCCTTGAAGACGCCGAAATTCTTCTCGACGGAATCCCCTCGGAAAGCCGCAATTCGGAATGGTATTATCTGAAAGGTCTTGTTCAGCAAAAAAGAGGCTGGCTTGAAGAAGCCGTTCATAATTTTGCAAAAGCAAGCAATATGGATCCCTCAAACAACACCTACCGCGAGGCATACCGCAAAGCAACCGACAAACAGGCGGGCGGATACCGCACCGAAAGACGTGCGGCAGAAGGAAGAAGCGGCTGCGGAAGCTGCGATGCCTGTGATATGTGCTGCGGACTGCTCTGCCTTGATTCCTGTTGCGAATGTATGGGCGGTGACTGTATATCCTGTTGCTGAGAAAGGAAGTTCACCTTGAATCAAAGTTCAAAATGTGCCATCGGCGGCATAGTTTCCGCTCTGTCGCTTGTGCTTATGATTTCCGTTGCGATTATCCCGTTTTTAACCTATGCTCTCCCCGCCGTTGCAAGCGTGCTGATAACCTTTGTCGTTATTGAAATAGGTAAAAAATGGGCGTTCGGTGTTTACTGCGCCGTTTCAATTCTCGGTTTTCTGCTTGTCGGTGACAAAGAGGTCGCGATGATGTACATAGCCTTTTTCGGCTATTATCCAATTTTAAAATCCGTTGCCGAATCAAAGCTTCCCAAGGTCGCGGAATGGGTGCTTAAGCTCGTTCTTTTCAACGCTTCAATCGCCGCCGCTTACGTGATTATGATTAATCTTATGGGCGTTACCGTTGACGAAATCAACGAGTACGGTATGGTTGCCGTCCCCATACTTCTCGGTGCGGGAAGCGTTGCGTTTGTGCTTTATGATATTGCTCTGACCAAAATTATCACTCTTTATATGATAAAATGGAGAAAACTTTTTAAAAGATATTTTAAATAAGTGTTGAGTTTTTTGGAAATCAGAGTTATAATAAACCGATAATGTTTTAATCCACGGAGGATTTGCTATGAAAGAATTTGTAAATATCGGTATGATCGGCATCAGCGGCAGAGGTTCAGGTATGCTTCGCGAACTTCTCAAATGCGAAGGCGTAAGAGTGCCCGCAGTTTGCGATAAATACAGCGACCGTGCTGAAAACGGCGCAAAAATCGTAAAAGAAGAAACAGGCCTTGATGCTGACGTTTATCTTGACTATAAGGAACTTCTTGCCAGAGATGACCTTGATGCGGTTTTCTGTGCAACAACCTGGATTACCCACGCACGCATTGCAACCGATGCAATGAGAGCGGGCAAGCACGTTGCAATGGAAGTCGGCGGTGCGGCAAGCATTGAAGAATGCTGGCAGATGGTACGCGCAAGCGAAGAAACAGGCAAATTCTGTATGCTTCTTGAAAACTGCTGCTACGACAGAACCGAAATGGCTATTTACAATATGGTAAAGAAGGGCTTGTTCGGCGAAATTATACATATGCAGGGCGGCTATCAGCACGACCTTCGCGACGAAATCTCTCTCGGCAGAGAAAACCGTCACGGCAGACTCTTCAACTTCCAGCACAGAAACGGCGAGCTTTATCCCACCCATCAGCTCGGCCCCATCTCAAAGGTACTTGAAATCAACAGAGGTAACAGATACGTTTCCGTTTCGTCTTTCGCAACCAAGTCAAGAGGTCTTAACGAATGGATCAAAGCAAACAAAGGCGAAGATTACGACCTTGCAAACTATTCCTTCAACCAGGGTGACGTTGTAACGACCGTTCTTAAAACAGCTAACGGCGAAACAGTTGTTCTCACTCACGACTGCTCACTTCCCAGACCCTATTCAAGAGCTTACAGAGTTCAGGGCACAAAGGGTATCTATATGGAAGACGGCGATCTTCTCTTCCTTGAAGGTGTTACAAAGCACGACGAAAATGACTGGAGACACCCCGGTGAGGATTTCAACAACTATCTTGAAACTTATGAGCATCCTCTCTGGAAAAAATACAGACAGGACGGCGTTCACGCAGGACACGGCGGAATGGACTTCCTTGTTCTCAGCGCATTTGCAGAGAGCGTAAGACTCGACGCAAAGCCCCCCATCGACGTTTATGACGCGGCAGTATGGATGGCAGTAACCTGCCTTTCAGAGCAATCGATAGCAATCGGCGGCGCTCCCGTACCCTTCCCCGATTTCACAAACGGAATGTGGATTGACAGAGAGCCTTATCGCAGAGGCGTTTTCTGTCTTGACGAAGTTTGCGAGGATTATTTTGAAGAAAAGTAAGGAGTTATCCGAATGAAATATTATATCGGCGTTGACGGCGGCGGAACAAAAACCGCTTTTGCCCTTTTTGACGAAAACAAGAAAATGCTTGATACCGTAACAGGTCCCGGCAGTAACCACGAAAACCTTGAAGGCAGCTTTGATGCCGCAAGCGAAATTATCTGGAACGGCCTTAACGAGCTTTGCACAAAAGCGGGCATTGCTCTTAACAAAATCAGCTTCACCCTTATGGGTCTTGCTGGCATCGACCATCAGTATCAGTACGAAATTATGTGCCTCAAGCTCCGTGAAAAAGGTCTTGAAAATTTTGAGATTTTCAACGATGGCTTCATCGTTGTCAAAGCAGGCTCCGAAAGCGGCAGTGCTATCGGCTATAACTGCGGCACAGGCGTTTGCTGCAACGGCATCGATAAACAGGGCAACAAGCTCCAGCTTGCAGGTCTCGGCGATTTTTCAGGCGATATTTCAGGCGGCGGAAATATCGTTATCAAAGCTTTCGAGCTTGTTTATAACGAACTCTTCCTCGGCCTTGAAAAAACACTTATCACCGATATGGTGATGAAGGAATTCGGCTTTGATAAGCGTGAAGACGTTCTCGACCTTATTGAAAAAATCGAAGGCGAAAACGGTGACGAATATATCAGAACAATGGTAAGCTTCTTCTTTGAAGCCGCAAAGCAGGGTGACAAACCCGCTCTTGCATACTGCGAAAGAATGGCCGAAAGAGGCGCTCAGCTTATTGCGGCGCTTTCAAGAGAGCTTGATTTCGGCGATGAAGTTGAAGTTGTTCTTTCAGGCTCAATCAACGTTAAGCTTGACAACAAAGCTTATCTTGATATGCTTCTCTCAAAAGCAGAGGCAATGAGCGGCAAAAAACTTAAGTTCATCAAGCTTACACAGCCTCCCGTAACAGGCTGCGTTAACTGGATTATGCAGGATTACGCAAACTAATTTATCAGAAAAGGAGTAATCAGTAATGAAAGAAATCAGCGTTGCCGTTATCGGCTCAGGCAGTACCTATTGCCCCGAACTTGTTGACGGTTTTCTTAAAGCAAAGGACAGCCTCAAGCTCAAAAAAATCTCCTTTATGGATATTGATGAAAGAAAAAGAAATATAGTAGGCGACCTGTGTGTGCGTATGCTCAAGAATGCCGAATGCGACTGCGAAGTTGTTTTCACAGACGATCTCGACGTTGCTCTTCAGGGTGCAGACTTTGTTGTAACACAGATTCGTGTAGGCAAGCTTCCCTGCCGTCACCTCGACGAAAGCATTCCCAAGAAATATAACCTCATCGGTCAGGAAACAACCGGTATCGGCGGCTTCTTCAAGGCTCAGAGAACAATCCCTGTTATCAAGCACATCTGCGATAAAATTGAAGAAATCTGCCCCGATGCATGGCTCATCAACTTCACAAATCCCTCGGGCATCATCACCGAGTTTATTCTCAACCACACAAACGTTAAGAACATCGGTCTTTGCAACGTTCCCATTGATATGCTCGACGATATCAAGGAAATCACAGGCCTTGACAGCGATATTACATACGTAGGTCTTAACCATCTCAGCTGGATTACTTCAGTTAAGAAAAACGGTGAAGAGCTTCTTCCCGGTCTTATCGATTCAGGCTTCTCACCCAAGGTTATGGCAAACATCAAGGATGACGGTTTCTCAATCGATTGCCTCAGAACAATTCAGGCAATCCCCTCATCATATCTTCAGTATTATTACTGCCGTGAAGCAAAGCTTGCTCACCAGCGTGAGGACGAGCAGACCAGAGCTCAGGTTTGTATGGAAATTGAAGAGCAACTTCTTGAAATGTATCAGAACAAGGAAATCGTAACAAAGCCCGCACTTCTTGATAAGAGAGGCGGTCACAAGTATTCGCTTGCAGCGGTTTCACTTATTGATTCAATCGCAAACAACAAGCGTGACGTTCACGTTGTTAACATCAAGAATAACGGCACTCTTCCCTTTATGGCAGACGATGATATCGTTGAAATTGCAGCGGTTATCGGCAGTGACGGTGCAACACCCGTTCCCGTAACAGAGCATATCAACGACCATATCGTAGGTCTTATGAGAGTTGTCAAGACCTATGAAAAGTATGCGGTCAAGGCTGCCGTAACAGGCGATGACGACTACGCAATCAAGGGCCTTCTTGTTCATCCTCTCGTAGGTGACTGGGAAAAGACCGTTAACTGCTTCAACGAGCTTAAAGAAGCTCACAAGGAATTCCTTCCCCAGTATTTCAACAAATAATCAAAATAAAAAGGAGCATCGTCTGATGCTCCTTTTTTTGTAACACATTTTCTGCCCCGTCATAAGATGAGAATGTAAGCGGCTGAGAAATCAGACCGACTTCACAAAACAAAAAGGGGGTTACATCATGGGTTGCGGATGCAATAACAGCTGGTTCCTTTTTATCATCCTCATTCTTCTCTGCTGCGGCGGCAATGACTGCGGTTGCGGTTGTGGCAACACATTTGCCAACACAAGAAACAATGACTGCGGCTGTGGCTGCGGTTGCTAACTAAAGCAAAGCAATAATCCTCGCCGCTTCTTCCTGCGTCAGACCGCCGGGAGAGGCGGCAAAATTTTTGGGTATTGCGTTATCCCAACGCTTCGCATATATCTTCGCCTGCTCATCGCTGATTGAAATTCCGTTCAAATTGGTAAGGGCGGCAATTGTCTTTTTAACCTCATCGGCTTCTTCGGTCATTCCGAAGAAGTCTTTTGCTTTTTCGGGAGCAAATTGTGCACAGCGGTCAATATACGGTGTAAAAAACGCCGCACAAGCCGTACCGTGAGGAATTCCGTAGTTTTCCGTCAGTACGTATCCGAGCGGATGCGGAAAAGCCGTGCCGCAGGTGTTGATAACAAGCCCCGCATAGATTGAGCCGTAATAGAGCTCTTCTCTTAATTCTTCGGGCACCTGAGTTTTGCCGACAAGCTTCTTGAGGCATTTATAAATCATCGGAATGCATTTTTCTGCCCATACCTTTACCGTGCCGTTGCATTTTTCGGTAAAATAGCCCTCAACCGCGTGTGCAAAAGCATCAAGTGCGGTTGAAACCGTTGTATTGTAAGGTACAGACTTTGTGTATTTCGGGTCACAGAATGAAATTGCTGCGTAGCAGTCGTCACCCGATATGCTCTTTTTGACGCCTGTTTCATCGTTGGTAAGCACGGCAACTGCAGTAACCTCACTGCCCGTGCCCGCCGTTGTGCCGATAAGCGCTACGGGCAAAGGCTTATTATTATAAACTCTTTTGTAAATATCAAGCGGTGCAAGGTCGGGATTTGAAGCATAGATTGCCACCGCCTTTGAAGCATCAAGCACCGAGCCACCGCCGATTCCCAGAATAAAATCGGATTCAGCCTCTCTTGCCGCCTCACCCGCTTCACGGCAAACCGAAACAAGCGGATTTTCGCCTATCTTATTGAAAACCGAACACTCAATTCCTTCTTTGCTCAAAGCCTTTTCGGCATCGGCAAGCGCTCCGCTTTTTACCGCACCGCTTCCGCCCGTAAGAATGAGGCATTTCTTTCCGAGATTTTTAAGCAGATTAGAAGCATTGATAACGGCATCCTCGCCGCAGACACATTTTACAGGCATATAGATAACGTCATTCATAAAACACCCTTCTTTTTTTCATATTCCATTCCTATTTTAGCAAATAAATACATAAAATCAAACTAAATCTAAGTATTTTCTTATAAAAAGATTGAAAAAAAGTTTTATTCGGTGTATTATATAGTAAATATATAAAAAATGATATATTAGAATGGGGCGGTGGGCGTCATGAAAAAAGCAGGAATAGCTGTTGCCTTTGTTGCGGCGATTGCTCTTGCAGTGTTTCTTGTTTATGACGGCGTATTCAACAAAACCTCATCTTCCGATTTCTTTGCTATGGATACCGTGATAAGTGCCGAGGTTATCGGCGCCGATTCCGACGGATGCATAAAAGAAATCAAATCAGCCGTAACCGCTCTTGATTCAGCTATTCTCTCGAGGCACAACGGTAAATCCGAGGTTGCCCTCCTCAATGAAAATCGCGGCGGTAAAATCAGCGGCAGACTGAAAAAGTATCTCGACGTTATGCTTGACGTCAGCCGCAAAAGCAACGGAAATTTCGATTTCACTCTCGGAGCAGTCAGCGATTTATGGAGCTTCAATTCAAATCCGTCAGTGCCCGATAAATCAGAGCTGACTTCGGCTCTTGCTTTGAGCGGATACGAAAAAATATCCGTTTCAGACAGCGAAATCTCATATAATTCCGAAAAGCTTGTGATTGATTTCGGTGCGGCGGGCAAAGGAATTGCTCTTGACGAAATAAAGACTGTCCTTGACGGAAAAAACGTTAAAGAAGCAACTGTCAGCGTTGGCGGAAGCGTGCTTATCTTCGGTGAAAAAGAAAAAACCGTAGGAATAAGAGACCCCTATTCCAACGCAGGCGACCATATTGCAAAAATTACCGTTTCCGACGTTTGCATCTCAACCTCGGGCAGTTATGAGCGCAGATTTGAAGAAAACGGTACTCAATACCACCATATTCTCGACCCCGAAACAGGTTATCCCGCTCAAAATAATCTCATCAGCGTAACGGTAATTTCCGAAAGCGGAATATTGAGCGATTGCCTTTCAACCGCCTGTTTTGTGCTCGGTCTTGAAGACGGCATACAGCTTGCAAAGGAATACGGTTGCGAAGCAATTTTCGTTAGCGAGGATAAAAAAATTTACGCAACAAGCGGAATTTTTGATTCAACAGAAATAACAGATAACAGCTACACTTTGATTGAATATGAAAACTAAACTTTTCAGAAAAGGCGACGTCGCCGTTATATTAGTAATACTGATTGTTGCCGCGGCCTTTTATTTTTTCAGGCTTTCCGATTCCGATAAGCTTGAAGCGGTAATCACCGTTAACGGAGAGGTTGTTGAAACAATCGACCTTTCCGCCGAAAAAGAAAAACGGCTTATCACGTTGAATTCAGATCCCGAGGTCGTAATCGCCGCCGAAAACGGAGCGGTTTACTTTGAAAAATCGGGTTGCGACGATAAGCTTTGCGTTTTGTGCGGAAAGCTCACCAAAAAAGGAGACACGGCAGTTTGTCTGCCTGCAAAAACTGTTGTCACCGTCAAAGGTGCCGACGTTGATGCAATGACTTACTGATATGAAAAAAAACATTGCATATAAAACCGCACTCGGCGCAATTCTTTGTGCTCAGGCGCTGGCTCTCTCGTTTCTCGAGGGACTCATTCCCCCGATACCGTTTATGCCACCCGGTGCAAAACCCGGATTTTCAAACATAATAACAATGTTTGCCGCGGGTTATCTCGGCTTACCGCAAGCCCTTACAGTAACTGTTATAAAAGGCTTATTCGCATTTGTGACAAGGGGCTTCACTGCGGGAGTTATGAGCCTTTCGGGCGGCTTACTTTCAACGCTTGCCATGTGGCTGCTGATGAAATTTGCAAGCAATAAACTCGGGCTTACGGGAATTTCCGTTATCTGCGCAATCTGCCACAATGCGGGTCAGCTTGCGGCGGCAACGGTTATCACGGGCACGGGCGAAATAATATATTATCTGCCTGCACTTGCCGTTTTTGCAATCGTAACAGGAACGGTAACAGGCATAATTCTCAAAGCAGTTATTCCCGCACTTGAAAAACAGAAAAATTACTTTGATAAACAAAAACATTAAGGAGGAGTAGATATGACTCATAAGGCTTTCAGCGGAGTTCTGACCGCAGTCAAAAAGGTCAGAGGCGGCGTTAAGGTTGACCACAGAAAAAACACCGCAGAGCTTGAAGTTGTCAGAATGCCTATCCCCGATAAAGTAACAATACCTATGCAGCAGCATATCGGCGCACCCTGTGAACCCGTTGTAAAGGTTGGCGACGTTGTTGCTGTAGGTCAGCTTATCGGCGATACGGATAAATACATAAGCGCACCGATTTATTCATCAATCTCGGGTAAGGTTTCGGCAATTACCGACATTAAAATGCCCAACGGCTCAATGGCAAAGGCTGTTGTTATTGAATCCGACGGCGAAATGCGTCTTTACGAAGGCATCAAGCCTCCCGTTGTTGAAACAAGAGAAGACCTCATCAAAGCTGTCAGAGAATCGGGTCTTGTAGGCCTCGGCGGTGCAGGCTTCCCCACCCACGTAAAGCTCAATTTCCCCACAGATAAAAACATTGATACTCTTATTATCAATGCCGCGGAATGCGAACCCTACATCACCGTTGACTACCGTGAATGTATGGAAAATTCCTGGGATATTCTTGCAGGTGTTTATACTCTCAAGGATTTGCTAGGCTTCAAACAGGTAATAATTGCCGCTGAAGATAACAAGCCCGAGGCTTTCAAAATTCTTCACAGCATTGCAGAGCATAAGCTGGATAAAAACGATGAAGTCAAGCTTATGGTGCTTGAATCAAAGTATCCTCAGGGTGCTGAAAAGATGATGGTACAGTCCGCAACAGGCAAAAAGGTTCCGCCCGGAAAGCTTCCCGCCGACGTCGGCTGTGTTGTTATGAACGTAACCTCACTTGCTTTCATCGCCCGTTATCTTAAGACAGGCAAGCCCCTCATCAGCCGCTCGCTTACCGTTGACGGCTCGGCAATTGCAGAACCCAAAAACGTAAGAGTTCCCATCGGCACAAACATAGGCGATATTATCGATTTCTGCGGCGGCTTCTGCAAGGATCCCTGCAAAATCATCCTCGGCGGACCTATGATGGGTCAGGCTATTGTCGGAACAGATCTTCCCGTATGCAAGCAGAACAACGCAATTCTTGCTTTCTCGCACGACGACGCAGTTCTCAAGCCCGAAAAAGACTGTATCCGCTGCGGTATGTGTGCATCTGCCTGCCCGATGAGTCTTATGCCAACAAACATTGTTAAATACGCAAAAGCAAAGGATACAAGTGCTCTTAAAGCCGCAGGCATTATGGTATGTATGGAATGCGGCAGCTGTGCTTACGCCTGCCCCGCAGGCAAGCCCCTTGTTCAGCACATGCGTCTTGCAAAAGCAGTTCTCAGAGAGGAGGGCAACAAATAATGGTTAACGGCAAAAAACTTGTTGTAAGTGCTTCACCGCATCTTCGTTCAAAATTCACCACAACGGGAATAATGCTCGACGTTATCATTGCTCTCATTCCCGCTTTCATCGCTTCAATTTTCATCTTCGGACCCAGAACAATTTGCGTAACCGCAGTCTGCGTTGCTTCGGCTGTTCTTTCCGAATACGTTTCAAGAAAAGTTATGAAGCGCCATCAGACAATCGGCGATTTAAGTGCCGTTGTAACAGGTCTTATTCTTGCTCTCAATCTGCCCTCAACAATCCCCTACTGGATTGCGGCTATCGGCAGCATTGTTGCAATTGTTGTTGTAAAACAGTTCTTCGGCGGCATCGGTCAGAATTTTGCCAATCCCGCCATCACCGCAAGAATTATTCTTCTTTTATCATTCGGTGCCCAGATGGGCAACTGGGTAACTCCTCTTTCGTGGAAAGAAACCGTTACCACTTCCGCAACACCCCTTGCAGTCGGCTACGAAAACGCACCCTCACTTCTTGATATGTTCCTCGGTTTAAGAGGCGGCACACTCGGTGAAACCTGTGCCCTTGCTCTTATTATCGGCGGTATTTATCTTGTAATCAGAAAGGTTATCTCCCCCATCATTCCCCTTACTTATATCGGCACGGTTGCCGTTCTTATGCTTATCAAAGGCGGCGGAGACCTCGGCTTTGTTGCATATCAGATTATGGGCGGCGGACTTCTTCTCGGTGCAATCTTTATGGCAACCGACTATTCAACAAGCCCCATCAACACAAAGGGTAAGATTATTTTCGGTATCGGCTGCGGACTTCTTACCGCACTTATCAGAATTTTCGCATCAATGGCAGAAGGCGTTTCATTTGCAATTCTCATTATGAACCTTCTTGTTCCTTATATTGAAAGACTTACCACTCCCAAGCCCTTCGGCACACCCAAAAAAGAGAAAAAATCGAAGGAGGAGGCAAAAGCATGAAAAAAATTAAAGAATATGCGGCACCGACCGTTGTGCTTTTTGTTATCTGCATTGTTGCCGCCTTCCTTCTTGCTTACACAAACAAAATAACCGCTCCGAAAATCGCAGAGGTTGAAAAGCAGAACGAAATTCAGTCGAGACAGATTGTTTTTGAACCCGCCGATTCATTCGGTGAAGAGTTCGAAAACGAAGACGGAATTTCACTCGTTCCCGCTCTTGATGCCGACGGCAACACCATCGGTTACGTTGTTATCACCGTTGAAAAAGGCTACGGCGGAGACATCAGCGTTATGACAGGCGTTGACCTTGAAGGCAAAGTTCAGGGCGTAAGCGTTCTTTCACAGAGTGAAACCGCGGGTCTCGGCGCAAATGCCACAAAAAAGAGCTTCCTTGACCAGTTCATCGGCAAGGTGCTTGGCATTACCGTTACCAAGAATGTTCCCGCAGAAAACGAAATCAGTGCCCTTACAGGTGCAACAATAACTTCCAAAGCCGTTACCAATGCGGTAAATGCGGCAATCGAAGCAGCAGGAGGTGAGAACAATGGCTGAAAAGAAATCGCTCCGTAAAGAGTTTACAAAAGGTCTTATAAGCGAAAACCCCACAATGCGTCTTGTTCTCGGTACCTGTCCCACACTCGCAGTTACAACAAGCGTAGTTAACGCACTCGGTATGGGTATTTCGGCATTGATTGTTCTTGTTTGCTCAAACATCGCAATCTCTGCTTTAAGAAAGATTATCCCCTCAAAGGTACGTATTCCCGCTTACATCGTTATCATCGCTTCGTTTGTTACAATCGTTCAGATGATAGTTAAAGCTTTTGTTCCCGCGCTCGATAAATCGCTCGGCGTTTTTCTGCCGCTTATCGTTGTTAACTGCATCATTCTCGGAAGAGCCGAAGCTTTTGCGGGCAAAAATCCTGTTATCGCTTCAGCAGTTGACGGTCTCGGTATGGGTGTTGGATTCACAATGGCTCTTTGCTGTATGGCGGCAATCCGTGAAGTTCTCGGCGCCGGCACGTTCCTTGCAGGTGCGGAAAATCTTCTTTCACTTGCAGGCATCACTTCATTCACAGGCTTCACACTTATCGGTGAAGGCAGTGCAATCAGCCCGATGACAATTTTCATTCTTGCTCCCGGCGGCTTCTTCACCTTCGGTATTCTTATGGCTTGCTCCAACAAGCTTGCCGAAAAGAAGGGTAAACCCAGAGCAGAGCTCGGCGGCTGCTCCGCCTGTCCTATGGCCAAAAACTGTGCTATCCTCGCAAAAGGCAAGGACTGTTCAACACAGGAAAAGGAGGCGGCTGAAGTATGAGTTATCTTTCAATTCTTCTCACGGCTATTCTCACAGCCAACTTCGTTCTGTGTAAGTTCCTCGGAATCTGTCCCTTCCTCGGCGTTTCCAAAAAGCTCAACACAGCTTTGGGTATGTCTGCGGCGGTTATCTTCGTTATGGCTCTTTCAACCGCAGTTTGCTACCCCATCAACAGCAAACTTCTTATCCCCAATGACCTTGAATATCTTCAGACTATCGTCTGCATTCTTGTTATTGCGGCTCTTGTTCAGCTTGTTGAAATTATCCTCAAAAAGTTTATGCCTCCGCTTTACAATGCGCTCGGCATTTATCTTCCCCTGATAACCACCAACTGTGCCGTTCTCGGCGTTGTTCTTCTCAACTTCACAGAGGGTTACACCTACGGTGAATCAATCGTAAACAGCGTTGGCGCGGGTCTCGGCTTTATGCTCGCAATGGTTATCTTCTCGGGTGTCCGTTCAAGGCTCGAAAGCTGCGATGTTCCCAAGTTCCTTCAGGGACTTCCCATCGTTCTTATTGCAGCCTCCATCGTATCGCTTTCCTTCATGGGCTTTGCAGGTCTTGTTGAAGGATTGCTCGGAGTTTAAAAGGAGGTAACAGAATGAATCCTATTGTTTTTGCTGTTATTCTTCTCGGTGCGATCGGTCTTATTGCCGCCATAGGTCTGACCGTTGCATCAAAGGTTTTCGCAGTTCCCGTTGACGAAAAAGCGGAAGCAATCAGAGAATGCCTGCCCGGTGCCAACTGCGGTGCCTGCGGATTCTCAGGCTGTGACGGTTATGCCGCCGCTCTTTCAAAGGGTGAAACAACAGATACCGCTCTGTGTGCTCCCGGCGGAAACGACGTTTCAAAGGCAATCGCAGAACTTGCGGGTCTTTCGGCGGGCGAAGTTAAACCTATGGCAGCAGTTGTGCTCTGTCAGGGTCATAATCAGAACGCCGCAACAAAGCTCGAATATCAGGGCGTTATGAGTTGCCGTATGGCAAGCCAGATTTTCGGCGGACCCAAAGAATGTATCTACGGCTGTCTCGGTTACGGCGACTGTATGGCAGTTTGCGAATATGACGCAATCAGCATTTGCGACGGCGTTGCAAGAATTAATCCTCTTATGTGCAAAGCCTGTAAGATGTGCGTTAAAACCTGCCCCAAGGGTCTTATCGAAATGATGCCTCTTCACGAAACAAAGGCTGCCGTTCTTTGCAAAAACCACGATAAAGGTGCCGTTACCCGCAAAGAATGCACAGTCGGTTGCATCGGCTGTATGAAATGCGCCAAAGAATGTGAAGCGGGCGCAATCACGGTTGATAAATTCTGTGCAAAGGTTGACTACGAAAAATGCACAGGCTGCGGCAAATGTCACACCGTTTGTCCCGTCGGCTCAATCGACCTTGTCGACCTCACAATCAAAGCTTAAAGGCAAAAATATAACACCGTTCACAAATTGTGAACGGTGTTTTTTTATGCTTGATTATTTCTTGTCAATTGTCTGAAGGAACTGGTTTGCAAGGTTGATGTATTCCCTGCCCTTGGCTGATTTTGAAGCAAGAGTAGCAATGGGTCTGAGCGGAAGCTTGCCGAGTTTACTGATAACTGGAATGCTGTCAAGATCCTTGCCTGTGTGATTCTTTACAAGCTTCTTGACCTCGGGATTTTCCATAATCTCGCCGAGATTATCGTTGAGCGAAAGCTTTTCGGGGTCAATCTCGTCGCCCGCATTGAACCAATTGCGTACAAAGGTTTCGCCGCCCTCGGGAAGAGAATATTCGGGGTTGGGAATATCCGTACCGTTAACAACAATTTCGTGCTTGCAATCGCCTGAAACAGCGGTGATAACGTTTTCGCCCTCTTTGATAACGGCATCAAATTCAAAGGTAATCTTGCCTTCAAGCTCTGTTGTTTCGCCGTTTACGGTAAGAGCAACCTTATCGCAGTTTGAGTAAACCTTGATTTTCTGTTCGCCTGTGGGTCTGTCAACAAATCTTTCACCCGCAACGTGAACAAACTTTTCGTCCGACCAGTTTGCCTTGTAAACGTAGAAAGCATCTTTCTTGATTTTACGGTCAATTGTAACAAGACCCTTGTTGTTTCTGCCTCTTACGCCGCCTTCGTTACGGATTGCAGAGCCGAAATCAAACATATTCCATACATATGAGCCCCAGAGCCAGTCGCGCTCTGCAAAAGCCTTTGCGTAATGCTCGTGGAAATATGCCTGATATTCTTCTGTGTAGTCGCCCTGTACGGGGTTTGCCGAATGAAGAGTTGTAACAGCTTCTGCGCCGTATTCGGAAATGCAGAGCTTGAGGTCAGGCTTTTCTGCGTGGAATTTATCAAGCCAGGCATCAATAGCATCAACCGTCTGAACGTACCAGCCGTAATACTGATTATAGCCGAGAATATCCGTAATTTCGTTAATCTTTGAGTTGATCGGACAGAATGTTACCTGTGCACAGGTGGTAGGTCTTGTTGAGTCAAGCTTGTGTGCGATATCGTTAAGCTCGTTTACGCCCGCAAGAAGACTGCGTGATGCGCCCGCAATTGAAAGCTCGTTTTCAACGCCCCAGCAGAAAATCGAGGGGTGGTTGTAATTCTGCTTGATAAGCTCTTCAAGCATAAGCTTTGCCTGTGCCTGCTTTTTCTTGCTGAACTTTGAAATAACGGGGATTTCTGCCCATACAAGGAAGCCTTCCTCGTCGCAGAGGTCATAGAATTTTTCGTCCTGCTGATAGTGAGCAAGGCGGAGTGAGTTTGCGCCCATTTCCTTTATGATTTCAATATCCTTTTTATGTTCTTCAATTGTAAGTGCGTTGCCGATACCTTCCCAGTCCTGATGTCTGGAAACGCCCCTGAGCTTGATATATTCGCCGTTGAGATTGAAGCCTGTTTCGGCATCGATTCCGTATTCGCGGATACCGAAGCGGTCGCTTACCTCGTCAATAACCTCGCCGTCCTTGACAAGCTTTGCGGTAAGAGTATAAAGATAAGGATTCTTCATTCCGTTCCAGAGAATCGGATTTTCAACTCTTAATGATGCAACCTGTGCAGAAGCGTCTGTTTCGGCAGTTGCAACGGTTTCGCCCTGTGCGTCGGTGATAACAAATTCCTTTTTGAGTCCGTCTGTATCGCCCTCAACAAAGCTCTTTACAAAAACCTTGCCGTCGGTTCTGGGTGTGATGAACATACCGCAAAGGCTCTTATCGAGAAGAGCAAAGTGAGAATCCGCAACCTCGCAGATAATGTTTACGTCACGGTAAACACCGCCGTAGAACGTGAAATCCGCCATCTGAGGATAGAGGAATTCGTTGGGGCTGTTGTCAACGTAAAGCTCAAGAAGATTGTCGCCGTCCTTGAGAAGATTTGTAATATCAAAACGGAACATACCGTAGCCGTTATCGTGGCTGCCGGCATAAACGCCGTTTACGTAAACCTCGCAAATGGTGTTTGCACCGTTGATTTCAATGTAAACCTTGCCTTCGTATGAGGGGATGATTTTCTGATAGGCGCACTTACCTCTGTAATAATTGCCGTTTTCGGCACCGCCCTGACCGTCAACGCCGTTCCAGGTATGAGGCAGATTGATTTCGGTTTTGATGCCGTCTTTGATGAATTCCCATCCGCTGTTGATGTTAATAACTTTTCTCATTCTGATTTTCCTTTCTTTATTTTGCACTATACGCATTAATTATAACATTAAACGAACACATAAATCAATAGTCCGCAAAACAAAAAGAGGAATTGTTGACAAAGAAATAGTGTAATGCTAAAATAAAAATGTATAAGTAAAAATAATACAGGTAAATAAAAACAAGACAGGAGAATTATTATGATAGTTAAAAATATATTCGGAACAACCGCAGACGGCAGAAACGTTGACGTTTACACCCTTCGCAACAGCTCGGGTATGGCAGTTGATATCATCACCTACGGCGCAACGGTCAACAGCATCTATGCCGCTGATAAAAACGGTGTTTTTGCCGACGTTCTTTCAGGCTTTGACACAATCGAAGGTCACGAGAATTATTCCGATTATCAGGGTATGACAGTCGGCAGATACGCAAACCGTATCGCGGGCGGTAAATTCACAATTGACGGCGTTGAATATAACGTTGAGAAAAACGAAAAGGGCATAACCTGTCTTCACGGCGGCGCAGAGCTTTCAAAAGCAATCTGGAAAGCCGTTATCGTTGACGATAACTCACTTGAAATGACCTACACCAGCCCCGACGGAGCAATGGGCTTCCCCGGAAAGGTTGATTTTAAGGTTACCTTCACCCTTCACGAGGATAATGCACTCAAAATCGAATATTTTGCAGTGAGCGATAAAAAGACTGTTATCAATATGACCAACCACGCATATTTCAACCTTGCGGGTAAGGGCGATATTCTCGGTCACGAGCTTATGATTAACGCCGATGCTTACACTCCCATTGATGCTGACAGCATTCCCACAGGCGAAATCAGACCCGTTGAGGGAACTGCATTTGATTTCAGAGAATTCAAGCCCATCGGCAGAGATATCGGTGCCGACGATGAACAGCTTGTTCTTGCAAGGGGCTATGACCATAACTTCTGCCTCAATGAAGGCGACGGCCCCGCTGCCGCGGCTTATGACCCCGAAAGCGGCAGAATGCTTGAAGTTTTCACCGACCTTTGCGGTGTTCAGCTTTACACAGGCAACTTCCTTGACGGCACAAACGCCGGCAAAAACGGTGAAAAGCTTATTCAACACGCAGGCTTCTGCCTTGAAACACAGTATTATCCCAACACACCCAACGTACCCGAATTCCCCCAGTGCACCGTTGACGCAGGCGAAAAATTCAGAACCTGCACCGTTTTCCGTTTCTCTGTTAAATAATCTGTAACAATTGCGGCTTTAATGTTACAAATTATTATCTGCATATTCACAATTTTTTTAAAATAATAGGTATAATTATAGTTGTAAGAATAATCCAAGAGGAGGAGTTTCTTTATGGCAAAAGACAGAATTCTTGTAGTAGATGACGATAATAACATCTGTGAGCTTCTTCGCCTTTATCTTGAAAAAGAAGGCTATGACGTCACAATTGCCAACAACGGCGGCGATGCCGTAAAGCTTTTTCAGGAGCTTTCACCGAGCCTTATGCTCCTTGATATTATGCTTCCCGTGCTTGACGGCTGGCAGGTATGCCGTGAAGTAAGAAAGTTTTCGGACAAGCCTATCATTATGCTCACCGCAAAGGGCGAAACCTTCGACAAGGTGCTCGGCTTTGAGCTCGGTGCAGACGACTACGTTGTAAAACCCTTTGACGCAAAGGAAATTATGGCAAGAGTCAAGGCTGTTCTCCGCAGAAGCGGTTCAGCTTCACAGAGCGCTGTTAAAGAAGTTCAGTTTGATAGGCTTGTTATCAACCTTACCAATTACGAGCTTCGCGTTGACGGCAAAAAAGTTGACGCTCCCCCCAAAGAGCTCGAACTTATTTACCACCTTGCAAGCAACCCCAACCGTGTTTTCACCAGAGACCAGCTTCTCGACGAAGTATGGGGCTTTGATTATTACGGCGATTCAAGAACAGTTGACGTTCACGTTAAACGTCTTCGCGAAAAGCTTGAAGGAGTTTCTGAAAAATGGGAACTTAAAACAGTCTGGAGCGTAGGCTATAAATTCGAAACCAAAGACTGATCCGGAGTTGAATTGTGTTGACTGATTTTAAAAGAAGAAAATCGGGTCTTTTCCGTAAGCACCTTATAGTTACAACTTCAATACTTTTAGCAAGCTTCGTCTTTTTGGGCGGAGCTCTGTTGCTTTTGGTTTCAAAGCTCTGGATGGACGAAAAAGAACAGCAGCTTATAAAAAACGCAGTCAGCATTTCTCAGAATACCGCAAACATTCTTCAGTCCGAATATGCGAGCAAAAACTACGGCGGCACAATTCAGCTTGTCTGTAACACACTCGTTCAGCATTCAAACGCTCTTGAAGCTGATGCGTTCATTGTTAATACGCAGGGCGACGTTGTTTTCTGCAAAGAAATGCTTCAGAGCAATATGGTTGTTCATACGGGTCTTTGCGATATTCACAGCAAATACCGTATTTCCGAAAGCATTCTTGAAAAGGCAAACGGCAGGATTTATCTTGATAACGGTGACCTTAACGGTCATCTCAAAGACCTGAGTTTCATCGTTG
The DNA here is from genome assembly GCA_045542175.1 of Acutalibacteraceae bacterium. Classification (GTDB taxonomy): domain Bacteria; phylum Bacillota; class Clostridia; order Oscillospirales; family Acutalibacteraceae; genus CAG-177. Next base: position 28,534 of record JAZQKN010000019.1, read on the forward strand.
CAGCACCCGTTGTTGCCAAAGGAAACACCGTTGCATACGTTCTGATAACCCGTTCGATTATACAGGACCTCACGCCCTACGTTATGGGAATACTCAGAATGTTCTTCTTTGCGGCTTTGTTTGCTTTCCTTTTTTCTTTTGTGCTGGTTTACATTTACGCTTATCACCTCACAAAGCCACTTCGTCAGATGTCGAATGCGGCAAAGCAATACGCAATCGGCGATTTTTCAACCCGAATACAGATACGGCGCTCACCGTTCAAGTTCAATGACGATGAAATTGACGAGCTTGCAATTGCCTTTAACTCTATGGCACAGGCTCTTGCAACTCTCGAAAGCTCCCGCCGAAGCTTTGTCGGAAACGTTTCCCACGAGCTTAAAACACCGATGACCACAATCGGCGGCTTCATCGACGGCATTCTTGACGGAACGATTGAGCCCGAAAAACAGCATCAGTATCTGAGAATTGTTTCCGATGAAGTCAAGCGTCTTTCAAGGCTTGTAACGGGAATGCTTAATATGAATAAAATCGAAGCGGGCGAGCTTGATCTGAACCCCGTAAGATTTGATATTTCGGAAATGCTTTTCAGAACTCTGCTGAGCTTTGAGCAGCTTATCGATAAAAAACATATCGAGATCAGAGGTCTTGAAAACCTTAACACAAACAACGTTATGGCTGATACCGATATGATTAATCAGGTTATCTATAATCTTATTGATAACGCGGTAAAATTCACTCCCGAGGGCGGATATATTGAAGTAACTTCAAAATCCGATCAGGAAAAGGTTATAATAAAAATACGTAACAGCGGCAAGGGCATACCGTCCGATGAAATCGACAAGATTTTTGAAAGATTCTATAAAATTGATAAATCCAGAAGCTACGACGTAAAGGGTGCGGGCCTCGGTCTTTACCTTTGCAAAACAATTATCGACCTTCACGGCGGACAGATTGTTGCCCGAAGCGTGGAAAACGAATATACCGAATTCATCTTTCAGCTTCCCGTTAACGGATAATTATCCGGCAGTTTAAACAGCATTAATATTTTTAGATTACAATACAGAAAACACTCAAAACGGCACTTTGCCGTTTTTGCGGAGGAAATAATATGAATGAAGAATTTGAAAAGAACTTAAACGAAGAAACCGCTGAGGATACTCATCCGGCTTCGGAAGTTCCCGAATTTCCCGAAATACCCAAAGTGCCCGTTTCCGAACAACAGGCTGACTTTTCTATTGAGGAAGATGAAAAAGAAATCCCCGTTGCAGAAGCCGAGCCTGTAAACGAGCAGACTCCGCCTTCGTTTACAGAAAACAGTGAACAGCCTTTCAGCCCTTATCACTCAAGACCTTATGACCCTGAAAGGATGCGTACGGGACCTGTCAATAACGTTCCTCCGCAGGCAAATTCTCAGTACAGACCTGCCTATCAGCAACCGCCTGTACAGCCCACCTCCATTCCTGCACCTCCTGTGCCTCCCGTTCAGCCGGGAATGAGCAAGGGCGGAAAAATTGCGGTTGCCGTTATTGCGGTTTTACTTGTTTTTGCAATAGCCGTTGCAACCGTTATTATAGTTAAACCGGGAACCTTCGGCGATACCGCAGCTACTACAACGCCAACAGCTATTGACGGTGCCGAAAACGCAAACTCTTATGATATTGCAAGCACTCCCAAAAGCGAAAATGCCCTCACCACCGCACAGATTGCCGAAAAAGTCAAACCAAGCATCGTAGGTGTTGTTGTTTATTCCGGCAGCAATTCAAATACATCTGCAGGCGAAGGTACAGGCATTATTATGAGCGAAGATAACACAGGCACATATACCTACGTTATAACCTGTGCTCACGTAATAAGCGATCCCGGTATAAGAGTAACCGTTCAGACCGAAGACGGTACAAGCTATCCCGCTCAGATAGTTGGCTATGACACAAGAACAGACCTCGGCGTTATTAAAATTCAGGCTACAGGCTTTACCGTTGCCGAATTCGGCAATTCGGATAATCTGCGTGTCGGCGACAGCGTTTTCGCAATCGGTAATCCCGGCGGCGTAGAATTCTTCGGTTCATTCACAGGCGGTTACGTTTCAGCAATCGACAGACCTGTAAGCAGCGAAATCGGCTACACAATGAAGTGTATCCAGCACGACGCCGCTATTAATCCCGGTAACTCGGGCGGTGCTCTTGTCAACGTTTACGGTCAGGTTATCGGCATCAATTCACAGAAAATCGCCGCAACCGAATATGAGGGTATGGGCTTCGCAATTCCCACAACCTCCGCTCAGGAAATTATTGACGCTCTCATCAAATACGGTTATGTGCCCAACAGACCCAAGCTCGGAATAACCTATTATCCCGTGAGCGCAAGCTCTCAGTATTATATGATAGCACAGTTCAATAATCTGCCCACAGGCTCGCTTATCATCGATGAAATTGCGCCTGACAGTTCACTTGCCGACACGGAAGCAAGACGCTACGATATGATTATTGCCGTCAACGGCAAAGAGCTCACAACCGCAGACGTTCTGCTTGAGCTTATCGATAACGGTAAGGTCGGTGATAAATTCACTCTGACCCTTTGCAGAATAAACAGCAACTATTCGATTGAAACGTTCGACGTTCAGGCAACTCTTGTTGAAGACAGAAACAGTACGTCACAGGAGCAACCGACAGAGCCTGAATACGGACTTGACCCGTTCGGAGATTACAACCCCTACGGATATTGATAAAACCAAAAGCGGTGCAGAAATCTGCACCGCTTTACATATTTTCAAAAAATCAAGCCATAATATAATCGAGCAAAGCTCAAAAATTTCCGAAAGGAAGATTCTATTATGGAAAACAAGAATAAGCAGAACTACAACAACCAGGAGCAGAACAAAAACTGCCCCGGTAACAATCAGCAGAATCAGAACAAGAATCAGAACAACAACAAAAAGAACAACAAGGAAGAATTCTGATTCAAAAGGGACAGCGAAAGCTGTCCCTTTACTGCTTTTGTGTGGTTTCTGCCGAAGGCATCTCAAAGCCCGCCGTAAATCCGTTTTGCTCAAGCGAGCTTACGTCACCGCCGATAACTCTGCCGTCAAACACCAGAAGCGTTGCCTGAACAACGCCGCTTCTGCCTTCAAAGCCGGGATAGTTGAGTATGTCGTATACCCACATCTTAACTCTTTCGCCTTTATAAATTTCAAGATCAAAACCGTTTTGCTTATTAAGCTCGCTGTAATCCTTATAGCCCTTATCGAAATCTTCGGGAATGATTATTTCCCTGACCTCAACGGGCTCTTCATCGATTTCCCAGCCAAACTGTGCAAGGAATGCCGCACGCTGCTCGGTGTTTTCGGCTTTAACGTTGATTGCCTGATCCGTTGCCGCGGGTTCATCGGATTTGCCTATGAGCATTACGCCGGCAATCACAACCGCAACAATGGCAATTATAACCGCCGCTATTTTGCTTTTTGAAGTTTTAACAGAAAATACAAACATAAAATCACCGCCTGTCAAAAATATATGAACAGGCGGCTGTTTTTATTACACAAGCATTTTTAAAAGCATAATTCCCGAGGGCGTTATATCAATTGCGCCGTATTCTCCGCAACGCGCTGAGCCGGGATTCATAACGTAAAGTCCGTCAACGTATTCAGTAACACTGAAATGAGTATGACCATATAATGCAATACGGGCACCTGCGGCATTGGCTTTGTCGTAAAGCTCCTGTGTACCGTATTTAACGTGCTCCGCAAAACCGTGAGTGCAGAAAATCTTAACTCCGCCAACCGTGATTATCTCGTTGACGGGCAGCATTGAAGCATAGTCACAGTTTCCGCAAACCTGAACAAGTCTTTTGCCCTCAAGCAAATCCTCCATACCGCCGAAATCTCTTTCACCGTCGCCAAGATGGATAACGGTATCCGCTTCGGGGTGAGCGAAAAGAGCTTCCCTCATACAGTATTTACTTCCGTGCGAATCAGAAAAAACAAGAATTCTCAAATTGACCTCCAGCGTTCTATCCGTGAATTTTTCATCATAATTATACAACAGAAAAGGCGGTGATTCAATGAGTAAAGAAAAAATATCCGTTGATGAAATCCTTGCCCTTGCAGGCAATAAGCCCGATGAAATTCTGAACAGTGTGCAAAAAAAGCTGCCCGAGGATAAGAAGGATGAGCTTTTCCGTATTCTCGGCGATAAAAACGCCATGGAGCAGCTTCTTAAAAGTGAGCAGGCACAGGCTCTTATGAAAAAGTTTTCGGGCAAATAATAAATTCGGGTGGCGGTGCTGATGGATAACATAAACGATATAATTTCAAGCCTGAGTGCGGAAGATATCGATAATCTTCGTGCGGCGGCAGAAAGCTTTTTCGGCTCGCACGAAGAAAAGCAAGAGAAAAAGCACGAAGAAAAAAAGAACACTTCCTCGGGAATGCCCGACCTGAACTCAATCCTCGGCAACGCACAGATGATGGCAAAGCTCTCGTCGATTATGTCGGCAATGAACAAGCCCGACCACCGTTCCGAGCTCATAAGGGCTCTTAAGCCTTTGCTGAGCGATAAAAGAAGAAAGCGAGCTGATGAAGCAATGCAGATGCTTAAACTTTTTGAAATGCTGCCGCTGTTAACCGAAATGATGGGCGGCAACGATAAAAAATGACAGATAATATTCTCCGACTGGTTTTGCCCGCTCTTAAATCACAGCAGAGCAAAGCCTCTGCCGACCGTCCCCAAAACGACGCAGAGCTGATAATTCCGCTTGCCCTTCTGCTTATGAAAGATACAAACGACTTCTTCCTTGTTCTTGCCCTGATGTATATAATACTTTAGCACTTGAAAAATTCTTTTCCATAGTGTAAAATCATAGCAGCAGAATAAAAGGAGAATAAAAAATGGATTATAAATACAAAACCAAAGGCACCTGTTCAAGAGCGATTGATTTTGAGCTCAACGACGGGAAAGTAAGCGGAGTAAAATTCCACGGCGGTTGCGACGGCAACCTTAAGGGCATAGCATCACTCGTTGAGGGTATGGATGCAGAGCACGTAATCGAAAGATTCAGCGGAATCCGTTGCGGCTTTAAGAGCACGTCCTGTCCCGACCAGCTTGCCTGCGCACTCAAAGAGGCTCTGGGTAAATAATTATGGTCAGAATAATGTTCGTATGCCACGGCAATATATGCCGTAGTCCCATGGCAGAATTCATACTCAAGGATATGGTTTCACGCAGAGGAATCGCCGATGAATTTGTAATTTCTTCCTGTGCAACAAGCACCGAAGAAATATGGGGCGACGTCGGGAATCCTGTTTATCCTCCCGCAAAAGCGGAACTCGCAAAACACGGCATAAAATGTGACGGCAAAAGAGCTGTTCTGCTTAAGAAAAGCGACTACACCAAATATGACCTGTTTATAGGTATGGACAGTATGAATATCCGAAATATCTACAGAATTCTCGACGGTGACCCTGACGGTAAAATCCGAAAACTGATGGAGTTTACGGGCAGCAGCAAGGATGTTGCAGACCCGTGGTACAGCGGAAACTTCGATATTACCTACCGCGATATATACAGCGGCTGTGAAGCCCTGCTTGAAGCTTTATATGAATAAAAAAGAGCTGTGTCCTCGGTGAACAGGTCCAGTAAAAACGGACAATGAAAAAAAGAGCCTCCTATGGTAGAATTAAAGAAACTACCATAGGAGGTTTTGTTATGCCCCGAAGCTATCGGCACATAAAAGATTATGAGAAAGAAATTCTTGAATTAAGAAAGCAAGGAAAAACAAAACGGGAAATTTGTGAAAAATATGGATTTTCAATGAAACAATTAACCAACTTCATTACTCGACATAATACAAACCAAAAGAAAGTTGCAGCAGGTATAGCTTTAAAGAAGAAAGGCAGACCACCGAAAAACGATAAATACGTCCAAACAGATAAAATCAATGAATTGAAATATATCATTGCCCGAAAAGAAGCAAAGATAAAATCGTTGGAAATGGAAAATGAGTTGATGCGGGATTTTCTTTCGCTCACAGAAAGGAAGTGAGGACAAGTGTAAAATTTATGGTTATCTACCGCCACAAAGATAAATATTCAATAAGCGAAATGTGCCGATTCTTCAATGTGTCAAGAAGCGGTTACTATGACTATGTGAAAAGAATGGATATACCTGCGAAAGACTTACCGTTAGCCGAAAAGATAAAAGAATGTCAGGATAAGTGTGGCAGAACATACGGTTATCGCAGAGTTCATATATGGCTCGAAAAGAACGGGATATATCACAATCCCAAGACAATACTCCGAGTTATGCAGAAATACAATCTGTTATCAGAGATCAGAAGAAAGAAATATCGCAATTACGGTGATTATCTTCACCGTTATCCTAATCTGCTTAACAGAGATTTCGATGCTGACAGACCGAATCAAAAGTGGGTAACGGATATATCATACATCAAGACACAGCAGGGAACACTTTATCTTTCTGTAATCAGAGATTTGTATGATAACAGTATTGTTGCATACAAAACCGGTACAGAACAAAATATCAATCTTGTCCTAAGCACAATCAGAGCAGCCAAAAGAAAAGAGAAAGTCACTGCAGAGCTGCAACTCCACAGTGACCAAGGGTTTCAATATACATCTCCAGCATATTTTAACCTGACAAAATCATACGGCATAACGCCTTCAATGTCAAGACGTGGGAACCCATATGACAATGCAATGGCTGAAAACTTTTTCTCAATTCTCAAAACGGAATGTATTTACAGAACTAAGCTGAAAACTTATGAGGATGCTCGCATCCTCATAAGCGAATACATACATTTCTACAACAACGAAAGAATCCAATTAAAAACAAAACTGACTCCGCTTGAAATACGAAGTCAGTATGTCGCTTAATTAAATATTTCTGCCATAGGGTCTTTTTTGTACTGTCCGCACAATTTGGGGCAGTTCACGGACACAGCTCTTTTTTATACGTTATCTTCAGAACCTGCATAGTTGTAAACAGGAAACCAGCTTTGTGCGAATGCGGGAAGCTCAAGTCTTCTGCCGCTGTAAATGCTCGCAATCAGAAGCTCTGCTTCGCTGTGTTCAAGCTCAATGTCTGCAGGCTTTTCGGTTTCTTCAACGGTAACTCTCTGTCCGTCAACCGTAATTTCAAGCTTTTCGTCTTTCTTTATTCCGTGGATAAGCAAAACTACGCTTCCGTCACATACGTTAACGGTTTTTGCTTTGAGCGAAAGAAAAGCCTTGATAAATCTTGCATAGTTGAAAATGCACAGGCAGTGGCACTGATTAACCTCGGTCACCGAAGCAATTTTTCCGAGATAGTCGCAAAGCTCCTTTTTAAAAGGTGCTACGCTGATATGGAAATCCTTTTTGCCCGTAATTTCCATTATGCTCATCAGAACTTCAAGGAAATCCTTTGTTTCGCAAACCTCGATTTCGTTTATCGAGCCGTTGCCGTTAAGGCTCGCGTAGCCTTTGAACTCTTCGCCGTCAAAAAACGCATAGGGTGTTGAACCCCACGACATAAGAATATCGCAGAAGGTTTCAGCTGTTCTTTCGTAACGGAAAATATTTTTATTATAAAGCTCAAGTGCCTTTGAAACGTTTTCGCTATCCTCTTCGGTAAGCTTCTTCCAGGTATATGAAGCCTTTGCGTCTTTTCCGAGAATTCGGTCAACGTTTCCTCTGTTAACCATAAAGCTGTATGAATAACCGCCCGGCTCATAGCCGAAATGACCGTATCTCTGTCTCTGACCATTGAGCACGGAATAATCCGTACCGTCTTCTTTCATAATATCAAGGCAGGCGTTCATACATTCAATCATATATCCCTTGCCTCTGCAATCCTTTGTTGAAGCAACGTTTCCGATACCGCCAATCTTAAGTGCCATACCGTCAGCGTTAACGGTCATCGGGAAAAGACCTACCGCTCCTTTGATTTTGTCATCTTCCATAACAACCACGTTATTGTATGCGGGGTTATATTTCTCTTTGTAAAGCTTGGGAAGAAGGGATAAAAAGTCGGGTCTGTTTTCTTCGGGCTCCTCCGAAAAGAAAACCTCGTTGAGCATTTCAAGAAGGTCTTTGCTCAGAGCCTCATCGCATCTTCCTTTATAAATATCAGCCATTTTTATTTCTCCTTATCTTCTGCCTGAAAAACTGTTATAGTCAAGTACGTTATAGTTTCCTCTGCGTTTGCTCATCTTCATTTTTCTGATGAAAATAAACAACGCAACAAAAGCTACTATAACAATTACTGCAACCACTTTGAAAGTCGTTGTTGCAAAAAGCTCATCGGCAACCGTACCGATAAATGAAAAGAAATTCTTTTTAACGTCATTTCCCGCAACAAGGTCAATTTCTTTTATAACCTTACCCGCATAAAGCACTCTGCCCTTGCAGATAACCTGACCTTTTTCAACGGGGGCTTTGACAAATTCGGGAACGGTTTCCTTAATCGGCTCAACAAGCAGACTGCCCGCATTTGTGCCGATGGGAACAAGACTGTAAATCTTTTCTGCGGGAACGAGAGTTACGTAATCGGTTGTTTTGGCATATTTGACTTTAACTTCACCGACTGCCTTTGCGGGGTCGCAGATTGCAACAAGCTCAATGTTGTCATAAGCCCACTCAAGCATATCCTTGCAGTCAAGGAATGCACCGTTTTCAACCGTGCCGTCGTTATCGTAATCCTTCTTTTCCGCATTGAGGGCAACGGCAACGTAGTTGTAGCCGTCGTTTGAAGCGTAAACGGCAAGGCAACTGCCCGCGCGGGAGGTAGTACCCGTTTTACCGCCCTTTATGTATTTGCAGTAATATTCACCCGAAGCCTTGTTGATTGTAAAATTCGTGTTTGAGATTGTTCTTGCTCTCTGCTTGTTGGTTGCGGGAATTTTATAGGTGTATCTGCCCGTAATATCCGTAAAAGCAGCAAACTCCTGAGCATATTTCAGAAGAGTTGCAACGTCCTCTGCGGTTGTATACTGATTTTCGTCATCAAGACCGTGAACGTTTGTGAAGTTTGAATTTTTACAGCCAAGCTTTTTAACAAGGCCGTTCATTTTGTCAACGAAAGCTGCTCTGTCTTCACCTGTAAGATAATTTGCAAGCACCGTTGCCGCATCGTTTGCACTGTGAATGAGCAAAAGGCAAAGCAAATCATAAACCGTATACTGCTCACCGTCCTTGAGGTTACCCATCGAGCTGCCTGTGCCGCTGAGCTCGTCAATACAGGCTTCAGGCACCGTAACAAGAGTTGAAAGGTCCTCGCAGTTTTCAAGGATAACAAGGGCTGTAACTATTTTTGTAAGGCTTGCGGGAGAGGTCTGCTTGCCCGCGTTCTTTTCAAAAATAACCTCGCCGTTATCCGCGCTGACAAGAAGAAGGCACTCAGCATGAAGGTCCATTTCTTCCATAACCGAATCGTAAGCACCGTTTACGGGAAGGCAGAAAACGGTTGAAATCAGAATTGTTGCTGTGATTAATATACTTAAAATCTTTCTCATAATAAACACCGTCAAATTAAAATTTTACCGAAATATTATTATATCACGTAATTGCGTAAAAGTAAACCGCATAAAAAATCTAAATGCCTTGATTTTTTCGCGGTTAAATAGTATATTATAATGTAGCAGTTACTTTGGTCGGAAGGAGAAACCTATGGTTTACATAACCGGAGATATGCACGGCGATATCAGACGTTTTGATTCACCTGCAATAAAAAAACTGAAAAAGGGCGATACTCTTATTATCTGCGGCGATTTCGGTTTTGTATGGGATAACAGCAAGGCAGAGCAGAAAATTCTTAAAAAGCTCGGCAACAAAAAATTCAACGTTTGCTTTGTGGACGGAACTCACGAAAACTTTGAGCTTCTTAATTCCCTGCCCGTAACAAAATGGAACGGCGGCAAGGTGCATAATATCTGCGGCAATCTTTACCATCTTATGAGAGGTCAGATTTTCACTATCGACAATATGACCTTCTTTACCATGGGCGGCGGCGAAAGCCCCGATATTGATATCCGCTTTGAGGAAAACGCCTGGTCAAAGCACGAATTTCCCAGCCGTGAGGAGCTTCTTGAGGGTGCGGAAAACCTTGAAAAGGTTAACTGCCGCGTGGATTACGTTATTACCCACGAGCCTCCCGTTAAAATCAAGGGCTTCCTGATGCTTAAGGACAGCGAAACCGCAAGCGTGACAGGTCTTAACACCTATCTCGAAGAGCTTTCCGAGGTATGCCGTTTCAGACGTTGGTTTTTCGGTTCAATGCATCTTGATAAATATATTTCAAGCTCGCACGTTGCGGTTTTCCAGAACGTTATCAACGCAATCACGGGCGAAGTTGACAGATAAGTTTAAAAGGTCGGTTTTCCGACCTTTTTTATTTAAATAATTTGTTAATATTCTCTTTATAACGTTGACATTATATTATATCTTTACTATAATTTACCAAGATAGTTAACCGATTAATCATTAATCGGTTAATCTTTTGAAGGGTGATGAAATGAAAAACACTTATAAAGAAACGGTTTTTAAAATGTGCAAAGTAACTTTGCTGCACAGATACCGTATTTCCACTGCACTTTCGGGGCTTAATATTTACAGAGGACAGCCCGAGCTTCTGGAATACCTGCTCGAAAACGGCGATTGCTCACAAAAAGAAATCGCAGACCATTTCGGCATTTCCCCCGCTTCGGTTGCAACAAGCGTCAAGCGTATGTGCAAGGCAGGTTTTATTGAGCGCTCCGAAGACGAAAACGACCGAAGAATCAACCGCCTCGGAATAACCGAAAAAGGTATGCAGGCTCTTACGCTCAGCCGTGAAAAATGCTGCGAAATTGACGAAACAATGTTCAGGGATTTCAGCGAAGACGAGCTTAAAGAATTCAACCGTATGATTGAAAAAATCACCGGAAATCTTTCTTACGGAAACGTCAGCGAAAAAGAAGTTTTTGAATATATAAAAAGAGAGAATAACGGAAGAAACGGAGATGATGAAAATGCTTAAATTATTAGCAAAAGAAACCAAAGGCGTGCGTCTTGCGTCAATCCTTTCGCCCTTACTGATTCTTGTTGAAGTCCTTATGGAAGTTCAGATTCCGTTTGCTATGGCGGATATGGTCGACAAGGGAATCCTCGGCGGTGCGGGTATGGATTTCATTATAAAAGAAGGCGTCAAAATGGTTGCTATGGCGATTATTTCGCTCATCAGCGGTGCCGCGGCGGCAAGATTCGCCGCAGTTGCGGGTATGGGCTTCGGCGCAAACCTCAGAAAAGCGGTCTTCAATAAAATTCAGGATTTCTCCTTTGCCAATATCGACCGCTTCAGCACACCCTCGCTTATTACCCGAATGACAACCGACGTCAACACCATTCAGATGGCGTACACAATGGTTATCAGAATGTTTGTCCGCTCACCTCTTATGTTTTCAATGGCAATCTATTATGCCTATAAAATCAATTCAAAGCTTTCGTTCATTTTTCTTATTGCCGCACCGATTATTATGGTGTTTATAGGTCTGATGGGCTCAATCGCACTCCCCCGTTTCAAGAGAATGCTCACAAAATTCGACAAACTCAACTCTTCCATTCAGGAAAATCTTATCGGTGTAAGAGTTATCAAGGCTTTTGTACGCGCAAAACACGAAAAAGAGAAATTCAAAATGTCAAACGATGATTTGAAAAACGCTTCAATCGCCGCGGAAAAGATTCTTATTCTCACAAATCCTCTGATGCAGTTTGCAATTTACGGATGTATTATCGCGGTGCTCTGGGTTGGCGGAAGATTCGTTATCGGCGGCGTTATGCAGCCGGGTGACCTCACCGCATTCATCACTTACAACAACCAGATTCTTATGTCGCTGATGATGATTTCGATGATTTTCGTAATGGCAGTTATGTCAAGAGCCTCTTTCAACCGTGTTGCGGAAGTGCTCACCGAAATCCCCGATATCAACGATGACAAAGCAGAGCCCTCACTCAAACCCGAAAACGGCGATATTGATATGGACGGCGTTTGCTTCAAATACAAAAAGACGGGCAAAAAGAACGTTATCAACAACATCAATCTTCACATAAAATCGGGCGAAACCATCGGAATTATCGGCGGTACGGGCTCGGCAAAAACAACCCTTGTGCAGATGATTCCCAGACTCTATGACGTAACCGAAGGTGTTGTTAAGGTCGGCGGCAGACCCGTTGCCGATTACACGCTCAGAAACCTGCGCGACTCTGTTGCGATGGTGCTTCAGGTAAATCTTCTTTTCTCGGGCACCATCGAAGAAAACCTCCGCTGGGGTAACGAAAACGCAACCGAAGAAGAAATCGTCAACGCCTGTAAAATTGCACAGGCACACGATTTCGTAGAATCCTTCCCCGACGGCTATCAGACCTATCTCGGGCAGGGCGGCGTTAACCTTTCGGGCGGTCAGAAGCAGCGTCTTTGCATTGCAAGAGCATTGCTCAAATCGCCCAAGGTGCTTATTCTTGACGACAGCACAAGTGCGGTTGATACCGCAACGGATGCGAAAATCCGCGAAGGCTTTAAGCTCAATCACGGCGACGTAACAACAATCATCGTTGCTCAGCGCATCAGCTCCGTTGAGCACGCAGACAGAATAATCGTTCTTGACGACGGCGAAATCAACGCAATCGGCTCACACGAAGAGCTTCTCGGTACAAACGAAATCTATACCGAGGTTTATAAATCTCAACAGGAAGGAAGTGTTGCATAATGGCAGGACCTAAAGGCGGACCCAAGGGGCACAACGTCCCCGCAAAGCCGAAGAATACCAAGAGCACGTTTCTGCGTCTGCTCGGCTACCTCGGTAAGTCCAAAAAGCTTTTGTTCGTTGTTTTTCTCTGCGTTGCAGTCAGCTCGCTCGCAGGCATTATCGGCACTTATTTCCTCAAGGATATAACCGATAATATTCTCTTGCCTCTCATCGGCAAGCCGCTCAATGCCGAAACAGTTGCTCCCCTTGCAAAAACACTTGCTGTTCTTGCGGCAGTTTATCTTATCGGCGTTGCGGCATCCTACAGCTATTCAAGAATTATGCTTCACGTTTCGCAGAAAACCCTCAACATCATAAGAGGCGACCTGTTCAACCACATGCAGGATTTAACCGTTAAATTCTTTGACACTCACACCCACGGAGAATTAATGAGCCGCTTTACGAGTGACGTTGACGCACTGCGCGAATGCATCAGTCAGAGCTTTGTTCAGCTTGTTTCGTCATCGATAACGGTTATCGGCACGTTCATAGCAATGCTTGTTCTCAGCCCCGTTCTCACTCTGCTTGTTATTTTTATTCTCATAATTGCTTTCCTTGTTATAAAATTCCTCGGCAAACGAAGTGCAAGATATTTCCGCGAGCAGCAGAAAAGCGTAGGTAAGGTAAACGGCTTTGTTGAAGAATTCATCGAAGGTCAGAAGGTTGTTAAGGTTTTCTGCCACGAAGACAGAGTAAAAGCCGATTTTGACAAAATAAACTCAGACCTGCGCCACGCCGCCACAAACGCTCACACCTATGCAAGCATTCTTATGCCCATCATGGGTAACCTTTCATATATCAACTATGCGGCGGTTGCGGCAATCGGCTCAGCACTCATCATCGCTCTTCCCGAAACCTCGTTCTTTGCAATCACTGTCGGTACTCTTTTCTCATTCCTGACCTATACAAGACAGTTTTTCCAGCCCATCACACAGATTTCACAGCAGTTCAACAGTATTCTTATCTCTCTTGCGGGTGCTGAAAGAATTTTTGAAATCATCGACACCCCCGCCGAAGAGGATGACGGCTACGTAACCCTTGTAAACGCAAGAAAGAATGCCGACGGCACCATCACCGAATGCGAAGAAAGAACGGGTATGTGGGCATGGAAGCATCCCCACGGCGACGGCACAATAACCTATACGGAATGGCAGGGCGACGTACGTTTCCACGACGTAACCTTCAGCTATGACGGCAAAAAGACCGTTCTCAAAAACGTTTCTCTCTATGCAAGACCGGGTGAAAAGATTGCTTTTGTCGGCTCAACGGGTGCAGGCAAAACAACAATCACCAACCTCATCAACCGTTTCTATGACGTTGACGAAGGCAAAATCACCTACGACGGCATCAATATCAAGAAAATCAAAAAATCAGAGCTTCGCCGCTCAATGGCAATGGTGCTTCAGGATACTCACCTGTTTACGGGCACGGTAAGGGACAACATCGCCTACGGCAGACTTGACGCAACCGATGAACAGATTGAAAATGCGGCAAAGCTTGCAAACGCCCATTCATTCATCACCCGTCTGCCCGACGGATATGACACAATGATTACAGGCGACGGTGCAAACCTTTCACAGGGTCAGCGTCAGCTTCTCGCAATTGCGAGACCCGCCGTTGCAGACCCGCCCGTTCTTATTCTTGACGAAGCCACAAGCTCAATCGATACCCGAACGGAAAGACTGATTGAAAAAGGTATGGATAAGCTTATGGAGGGCAGAACGGTGTTTGTTATCGCTCACCGCCTTTCAACCGTAAGAAATTCAAACGCAATTATGGTACTTGAGCACGGTGAAATTATCGAAAGAGGCGACCACGAAGACCTTATCGCACAGAAAGGCAAGTATTATCAGCTTTATACCGGTCAGTTTGAACTTGATTAAAAGAAAAAGGCACACCGAGCGGTGTGCCTTTTATATTGAAAAGTTAAAAGTGAAGAGTGAAAAGTTTCGGGTGGGTTGCACCCACACCCTTTATTTATTCCAGAATTTTCTGTCGAGGCTTCTGAACTGGGCCGCTCTTGAAACGTGGGTAACGTCTATATCTTTTTCTCCCTCAAGGTCGGCAACCGTTCTTGCAACACGCAGAATTTTATCATAAGCTCTTGCCGAAAAATCAAGCCTTTCAAAAAGCTGCTGAAGAAACTCGTTCGCCCTCGGCGTAAGCACGCAGAATTCTCTCGTCATAGCGGGAGTCATCTTTGCGTTGCAGTTAACTCCCGTACCCTTGAATCTCTCCTGCTGAATCTTCCTTGCGGCATTGACCCTCTCTTTTATCTGTGCGGAGGTTTCGCTCGGAGCGTTGCTCGAAAGCTTCTCGTAATCAACGGGAGGAACCTCAATATGAATGTCAATTCTGTCAAGCATCGGGCCCGAAACCTTCGCAAGATAACGCTTTGCGGCGGTGTCGGGGCAGGTGCATTCTCTTTTCGGATGACCGTAGTAACCGCAGGGACAGGGATTCATTGCGCAAACCACCATCGCCGAGCAAGGGTAAGTAAGCGATGCGTTTGCTCTTGAAATGGTAATCTGTCCGTCCTCAATCGGCTGACGTAGAACTTCCATTGCCACTCTTGAAAATTCGGGCAGCTCGTCAAGGAAAAGAACTCCGTTGTGTGCAAGCGAAATTTCGCCCGGCTTCGGCACTGCTCCGCCGCCTGAAAGACCCGCAGGTGATACCGTATGATGAGGCGACCTGAAAGGTCTGCGTGTAATAAGCGAAACGCCCGAAGGCAAAGCTCCCGCTATCGAATAGAGCTGAGTTGTCTGCAGACTTTCCTCAAAAGTCATATCGGGCAGAATTGAAGGCAATCTTTTCGAAAGCATACTCTTGCCCGAGCCGGGAGGCCCGACCATAATTATGTTGTGACCGCCCGCCGCCGCGACCTCGAGAGCATATTTTGCCTCCTGCTGACCCTTGACCTCACTGAAATCGGGCATAAACGGAAGCTTTTCTTCCTGCTCTCTCAGGTCAAATCTGACAGGGTCAAGCAGCTCTTCGCCGCGAAGGTGGCTGATAATCTGCTTCACGCTCTCAACAGCATAAACGTTGATTCCCTCAACAACGCTGCTTTCCTTTGCGTTTTCTTTGGGAACAAAAACACTTTTTATTCCGTTTTTTGCCGCGCAGATTACCATCGGCAACGCACCGTTGACTCTTCTCACAAGACCGTCAAGCGAAAGCTCACCGATAAATGCGCAGTCATCCGTGCCGCTTACAAGCTGACCGCTCGCTTTAAGCACGGCAATGAGTATCGGCAAATCGTAAACAGGCCCTTCCTTGCGTATATCCGCAGGTGAAAGGTTGATTGTAAGTCTGCTCTGCGGAAAAGAAAATCCGCTGTTTTTAATGGCGGAGCGAACTCTGTTTTTCGCCTCATTGACCGCCGTATCAGGCAGACCTACAAGGTCGATTCTCGGTAATCCCTGACCGAAATCAACCTCAACACCTACCATATAGCTGTCAATTCCGTAAAGACCCATACTGTTGGTGCGTGAAAACATAATACTCCTCCACATATAAACTGCGAATATTCTAACACAACAAGCCGAAAAATACAACTGTTGTATGCTCTATTGACAAACGGCAAAAAAATATTGTAAAATATATGATGTATGAATATTAATATTTTGGGGGCAAAATCAATGAAAAATTTCAAAAGGATAACGGCTGTTGTTATAGCAGTCTTGACTCTTCTCTCTTTTGCTTCGTGCAAAGGAAACGAACCCGATACCGTAACAACCAAACCAGACGTAACAAAGACTCCTCAGGTTGACGTAATCGTTCCCAGTGTTGATTACGAAACCAAAATCCGCGTTGCATTAACGAACGATTCTCTCGGTCTTGTAACTTCAAAAATCAAAACCGATAAATCCTATGCCTGCGAGATGCTGGGAAACTGTGCAGACTACGACGAAGTTGCGGCAAAGCTTAAGAATTCACAGGCAGATATCGCTGTGCTTCCGCTTAACAAAGCAGTTGAGCTCTATAAAGAAACCAACGGGGCAGTAAGAATAATTTCCGCTTCATCAGGCATTTCTCTTCAGGTTATCACAAGCGACAAAAATATCGATTCCGTTTCTTCTCTTAAAGGTAAAAAGGTTTATTCCGCAGTTGGCGGCACTTATGCAGAAGACGTTGTAAAATACGTTTTCAATAAAAAAGGAGTAAACTTTGACAGCGTTATCGTTTCAGACGGTCTCACCTATAACGAAATAGCTCAGAAGGCCATTGCAGGCGAGATAGAAACCTGTATTCTTCCCGAGCCCTACGCATCAAACGTACGCCTTAAGAATGAAAGCTTCTCCTCGGCAGTTTCTTTCAATGCCGAATATGAAAAAGCAAGCGGCATTACCTCTCTTCAGGGCTGCTTCGTTGCAAGAAATGAATTCATCGAAAAGCATCCCGACCTTGTTAAAGAGTTTATGGGATTTTGCGAAATATTCACAAACTACTACAACAACTTTACTGAGGGTGCGGCTGTTGAGCTTTACACAAACAAATTCTTCTCAGATGCCGCTCTTGCTCACGGTGCCATAACCAACAGTCATCTCAAGTATGCAGAAGGCGAAGCACTTATCGCTCTTGTTAAAGACAATGCATCAGCGCTCATTGACGCCGATGTTTCCGCAGAAGAAATCTGCTATATAATCAAATAAAAAAAACAGCGGCAAGTTCGTTTGTGAAACATTCACAACTCGTGCTTGCCGCTATTGTTATATATGCCAAAATGCAACTTAAATCACGACTTTTATCGCCTTAATTATTATTTTTATCTTGCATTTATCATATTTTTATATTATACTTTATTACAACCGCGGTCTCGTTTTATCCGAGGCCAAAATGTAAAACAAATTTTTGGAGGTAATTCTAATGAAAAAGATTATCGCATTAGCTCTCGTTCTTGTTTTTGCTTTCTCATTCGCAGCTTGCAAGAAAGAAGAAGAAGCTCCCGTTGAAACAACAACAGACGCAATCGCTGACGTTACTCTTGACGAAACTCCCTCAGAAGAAGCAACTGAAGCAGTTACAAAAGTAGACGCAGACGGCAACGTTATTACAGAGCCCGCAACAGAAGCTCCCAAGGCTCCTGAAGGCAAAGATGCTATTGTTGAATATTACAACACCGTTATCAACAAGGTTAAGCCCAGCTCAAAGAGCATTCATTCAAACTATATGAAGCACGCCGTTGCCGGCAAAATCACAGGTATTCCCAAGGCTCTCGATTCAGTTGGCCAGTCACTCATCAAGGACAATATGGGCGAAGATGACAGCAAAAAGAACGTAACCTGGTCTTCAAAGAAGGATAAGGAAGCTTTCTTCCCCGTTGAAGGCGAAACATACGCAAGCAAGCTCACAGCAGCAGACGTAAAGAGCGCTACAATCGAAGAAAAGGGCGGCAAGTGGGTTATCACAATCACAACAGTTGCTGATCCCCGTGCAGAAGGATACTCACACAGCAAGGGCCACGCAACAAAGGCTTTCAACGCTGTTCTTCCCGGCATCATTGACGGTTATATCCCCGGCATCGCAAAGAGCCTCTTCAGCGTTGGTACAGTTGCTACAGCTTATCCCTCAAGCACAGTTAAGGTTACAGTTGATCCCGCAACAGGCAACGTAACTCACGCTAACTATAAGCTTTACTGGACTCTTTACATTCCTCTGAGCGGCAAAGACGTTGTTCTTCCCTTCTCAACAGAGAATGACTACACAATCAATTGGTAATTATTGAATCGGTGACCGTCGTTACGGCGGTCACCATTCTTGCGTAAAAATATTTTTCAAAAAGGTGATTTACTATGAAGAAGGAAGTTCTTGTTGAAACCTCCGCCCGTCACGTTCACGTAAGCCGTGAAGCTCTTGACATTCTCTTTGGCGAAGGCTACGAATTAACACATAAAAAGGATCTCTCACAGCCCGGTCAGTACGCTTGCGAAGAGAGAGTTGCCGTTGTCGGCTCAAAATCAAGCTTCCCCGCAGTTTCAATTCTCGGACCCGTTCGTCCCGCAACTCAGGTTGAGCTTTCACTCACAGACGCACGCAGCATCGGTGTTAACGCTCCCGTAAGAGAAAGCGGCGATATCGAAGGCACAGGCACTTGCAAGCTTGTCGGCCCCAAGGGTGAAGTTGAAATTGAATGCGGCGTTATCACTGCAAAAAGACACATTCACGCAACTCCCGCTGACGCTGAAAAATACGGCGTAGAGGATAAGCAGATTGTTTCAGTTAAGGTTGAATCAAACGGCCGTTCACTTATCTTTGATGACGTTGTTGTCAGAGTTAACCCCAACTTTGCTCTTGCAATGCACATCGATACCGACGAATCAAACGCAGCAGGCGCTGTTCCCGGTATGATGGGTGAAATCATCGCATAACTTAAAATTCAATCGGGTGTCCGCAGTTAAACAGCTGCGGACACTCTTTTTTATTCTCTCAACAAATTCCGTTCGTTTTTTCTTGAATATATCTTTTTTATTTGCTATAATGCATTTGTATATGCAAATCCCCAAAGGAGATGTTCCTATATGTTTCAGCAATTAATTGAATATTTCAACAGCCGCAAGGTGCTTGTGCTCGGCTTCGGCAGAGAAGGAAGATCAACCTACGATATAATCCGCCGTCATCTTCCCGAAAAGCACATCGGCATTGCAGATATGCGTGAAATTGACCTTCGTGACGATAACGTAACGCTCCACTGCGGTCCGAATTACCTTGACGCTCTGAAAGAATACGATACGGTAATCAAAACTCCCGGTATGTCATTCCGCGACGTTACAGTGCCCGAGGGCGTTGAAGTCACCTGTCAGACCGACCTGTTTCTGCGTTTTTCGGAATGCGTGTGCGTCGGTGTTACAGGCACAAAAGGCAAAACAACCACCTCAACGCTCATCTACGGTATGGTAAAACAGGGTGGAAAAAGAGCCTGTCTTATAGGTAACATCGGTGTGCCCGTACTTGACAGCCTTGAAGAATCCCCCGTTGACGTTGCGGTTATCGAAATGTCTTCTCACCAGCTTGAATTCACAACCGCATCACCCCACGTTGCTGTTATGACAAATATTTACCCTGAGCACCTTGACCACTATAACGGTTTCGAGGGTTATGTCGGAGCAAAGCTCAACATCTTAAGCCACCAGACAGGCAAAGATTATTTCATCTGCAACGCTGAGCAGGATTTCGGCGCTTATATAAACTTTGCAGACGTTATTCCTTCGGTAATCAAGGTTGGTATCAACGGCGGCAAGGCTGATGCGGAAATAATCAAAGCCGCTTCAGATAACGAAAGGCTCAAGGGCATTCACAACAGACAAAACGTCTGCACCGCCGCAACAGCTGCCCGCTGTCTCGGAATAAGCGATGAGGATATCCTCCTTGCCGTTAAAAACTTTGCCGGCATTGAAAACAGAATGGAGCCTGTCGGCGAATACAGCGGCATCAGATTCTATAACGACTCCATCGCTACAATTCCTCACGCAGTTGAGTGTGCAGTTGAGGCCATCGGTGACGTTGATACGCTGATTTTCGGCGGTATGGACAGAGGTATAGACTATTCAGGCTTCAAGAAGTATCTTGCAACCTGCAGCGTTAAAAATCTTATCGGTCTGCCTGATACGGGATATGAAATCTGCAACGAGCTGCTCAGTAACGGCTGCAGTAAAAACATAATCCCCGTACAGGATATGGAAGAGGCCGTTGAAGCCGCTTTCCGATATACTGAAAAAGGGAAAAGCTGCCTTATGTCGCCTGCCGCTTCAAGCTACAACGTCTACAAGGACTTTGAACACAAGGGCAACCACTATAAGCAGCTTATAAAAGAGCACGGATAAAATTAAAGGGACTGTCTGAAAAGACAGTCCCTGATTTGTTTTTGTGGCTTATGCCTTCTTTTTCTTTGAAAGAATGATGTTAACAAGAATACCGAGGATAAGAGCGGTTGCAATTGAAGTAATCTGAATCTTGCCGAAATTAAGAGCAAGACCGCCGATACCTGCAATAAGGATTGCAGAAACAACGAAGAGGTTTCTGTTATCTTCAAGGTCAACCTTCTGTACCATCTTAAGACCGCTTACTGCGATGAATCCGTAAAGAGCCATACAAACGCCGCCCATTACGCAAGCGGGAATTGAGTTAACAAAAGCAACGAAGGGTGAAAGGAAAGAAATAATCAAAGCGAGGAATGCGGTTGTGATGATTGTTGCAACAGAAGCATTGCGTGTGATAGCTACGCAAGCAACCGATTCGCCGTAGGTGGTGTTGGGACAGCCGCCGAAAATAGCGCCTACCATTGAACCAACGCCGTCACCAAGAAGTGTTCTGTGAAGACCGGGTTCCTTGAGGAGGTCTTTTTCGATGATTGAAGAAATATTCTTGTGGTCAGCGATATGCTCTGCAAAAACAACGAAAGCAACGGGAACGTAAGACATTGCAAGAGTGCCGATATATGCACCGTCAACTTCTTTGATGCCTTTGAGTGCAGTTACAAGTGTAAATTCAGGAAGCTGGAAGAAAGTATTAATTGTTACACCGTCTGCCCAGAGACCGAAAATAGGATCAAAGTTTATAACCTTCAGAGCGTCAATGCCCGCTGTGTTACCGATAACGGTAAGAACTGTTGCAAAAGCATAGCCCGAAAGAATACCGATAATGAAAGGAATGAGCTTGGCTGTTTTCTTTCCGAAAACAGAGCAAATCATTGTAACAATAAGAGTTACAAGGCCAACAGCTACTGCAACAAGCGTATGTCCGCCTGCGGGAGCCGTCTGAAGGTCGCCTACTGCGTTACCAGCAAGCGAAAGACCGATGATTGCAACTGTGGGGCCGATAACCTGCTTGGGCATAAGCTTGTCAATCCATTTTGTGCCCGCAAACTTAACGATTGCAGCAATAACAACGTAAACAAGACCTGCCATTGCCGCACCGATGATAAGACCTGCAAAGCCTGCCTGTGCGGAAATTGCGCCTGTGAAAGCTGATGTGAGTGAGCCAATGAAAGCAAAGGAAGAGCCAAGGAAAACGGGGCTCTTTTTCTTTGTGAAAAGGATGTAAACCAGTGTACCTGCACCAGCGCCGAAAAGTGCGGCTGCGGAGCTCATCTGGTTTGTGAATTCCCAGGTAATAGTGCCGTCTGCGATTGCAGCACCGATATTGCTGTTGATGATTACGGGAACAACGAGGGTTGCTGCCATAATTGCAAGAAGCTGCTGGAACGCAAAGACAATAAGCTGACCGAATTTCGGCTTGTCTTTGATGTCGTAAATGAGTTTCATTTCTTTACCTCCATAATATAAATTGGTCGGTTTTGCTTTTAATATTTTACCACGATAAATCGCCTTTGTAAACCCTAAAAAAACATATTGCGACATTATTCGTTGAGCATATTTATTGATTGAAGTTCATAATTTAATTATCACATTATGACATTTCACAAAAATTTTTTAATCGCTTGACTTTGGCGCTTTGTTGTGCTATATCTTAATAGGTTTAAAAGGTATAATATATAAAGGAAAAAGGCGAATTTATGGAAACATTATTAAGTTTAGCAATTGCACTTGCAGCGGGTCTTTTTATGAGCCGTCTTTCAAAAGTGCTCGGTCTTCCCTCGGTAACGGCTTACCTTGTTGCGGGAATTCTTGTAGGTCCCTACTGCCTCGGCAGAATAGGAATTGACGGTCTGGGCTTTGTTTCAGGCGACAACGTCAAAGAGTTTGAAATAATCTCAAACGTTGCTCTGGGTTTTATCGCTTTCGCAATCGGTAACGAATTCAGGCTTTCACAGCTCAAGCAGATAGGCAAAAAGGCAACCTTCATCGGTATTTTACAGGCGGTTATAACTTCTCTTGTTGTTGATGCCGCTCTTATCAGCCTTCACTTTGTGCTCGGCGATAAGCTCCCCCTCCCCATGGCAATAACTCTCGGTGCAATTGCAGCCGCAACCGCTCCAGCCGCAACCCTTATGGTTGTAAGACAGTATAAGGCAAAGGGTAAACTCACCGATTTGCTTCTGCCCATCGTTGCTATCGACGACGCCGTAGGTCTTGTTATTTTTGCGGTTTCTTTCGGAATTTCAAAGGCGCTCAGCCACGGCACGGTTAACATCACCGCTATCATTCTTGAGCCGATTCTTGAAATTGTCTGCTCAATTCTTCTCGGTACAGTTATGGGCGTTCTTTTCACTTTCTGTGAAAAGTTCTTCAGCTCAAACAGCAAGCGTCTTTGCCTTTCAATAACTTTTGTTATTCTGACCGTTGCAATTTCAATGGTTAAAATCGAAATCGGCGGAATTCATATCGGTTTCTCCGCACTTCTCGTTTGTATGATGCTCGGCACAATGTTCTGCAATCTCTGTGATTTCTCTGCCGAAATTATGCACAAAACAGACAGCTGGACCAACCCGCTCTTCACTCTTTTCTTTGTTTTGAGCGGTGCTGAGCTTGAACTCGGCGTCTTTACTGATATTGCAATTGTCGGAATCGGTGCCGCATACATTATTGCACGTTCGCTCGGTAAATATTTCGGTACATATATCAGCACAAAGCTTTCACGCTGCGAGCCCAACATTCAGAAATATCTCGGTATAACTCTTTTGCCCCAGGCAGGCGTTGCTCTGGGTATGAGCGTTACTGCAATGGAGCTCGGCGAAGTCGGTGAGCTTATCAGAAACATTGTTCTCTTCTCGGTCCTCGTTTACGAGCTTGTCGGTCCGCTTCTTACCAAAATCGCTCTTACCAAGTCGGGCGATATCACTCCTCCCGACCCCGGCAAACACAGAAAGAACAGAACTGCTCCCGCAAAAATATAACGGTAAAAAAATCCTGCATTTTTTTGCAGGATTTTTTTGCATTTTCAGAACATATATGATATGATAAAAATATAACAGTCGGAAAGGTCTGATTTGAATGAAAAAGCTTTTGGCAATTCTTCTTTCTATCGCAATGCTCATAACAACTCTTGCTTTCTCTGTAAGCGCAGAAAAAAGCGATCCGACCGATTACCCCGTAATCATTGTCGGCGGATATTCAGGCTCACAGTTATACGATGCCGACACAGGCGAGCACGTATGGGGTCTTGATATGGATAAGATTCTTGACAAGGTCAAGGAAGACCTTGTTCCCCTTGTTATCGGTCTGGGTGCCATGCCTTTTGACAATTACGATATATTTGCCGAAACCTTCGGCCCCGCCGCAATTGAAGTTCTTGAAAAAATGCGTTGTAATCCCGACGGCTCAAGCACGTATAACCTCAAGCGTTACAGATCAACCGCCGAAGAAACAAACAGCGCTTATCTTAACGAAATTTTCCCCGACGGCAATTTCAGACACGAGCTTGATATGCAGGACTATCTCGAAGATGTAATCGGACTTGAAAACATTTATAATTTCCAGTGCGATTTCAGAATGGGTGCCGAATCCTGCGCAAATCAGCTTCGCGACTTAATCAAGAGCGTCAAAAAGCATTCGGGCAAGGATAAGGTAAATCTTCTTGCCATCAGCCACGGCGGGCAGGTAAGTGCAACCTATCTCAACCTCTACGGCCACGAGCAGGACGTTTACCACGCAGTGCTGACAGTGCCCGCAATCGGCGGTGCAGGTATTGCCTACGACATTCTTGCAAACAAGGTTGAGCTTGACGAAGAATGCCTTCTCCGCTTCGTTATTCACGGTATGAGATGGGAAGAGGATTACGACTGGCTTCTCAAAGCTCAGCAGCTCGGCTTCCTTGACGATATTCTCGAAAGCATAATCCCCTATATCATCGATATCGCCCAGTATTGGGGCAGCATCTGGGATTTCCTGCCCACTGACCTTTACGAAGAGCTCAAGGCAGAAAGACTTGACCCCGTTGAAAATGCGGCTCTGATTGAAAAGAGCGACAGATACCACTATGAAATCCTTGCAACAATGGACGAAAAGCTTCAGAAGTGTAACACCGATTACGGTATGAACGTTTCCATTATTGCGGGAACAGGTAACAGAATCGTATCGGGTCTCAACGTTGATTCTGACGGTATCATCACCACCAACGGCTCAACAGGCGCAACCTGTGCACCCTACGGCTCAAGATTTGCAGACGGCTACGTTCAGATTAATCCCTGCGGCGGCAAAAACAAGGTTTCGCCCGCAATGAATATCGATGCTTCAACCTCATATCTTCCCGATAACACCTGGTTTGTTGACGGACTTTTCCACGGAATGACCTATTGGGATAACTACAGCAAAACTCTTATGATGACTCTTCTTTTAACCGAAGAAATCACCGACGTTTATTCAGACGAAGCTTATCCTCAGTTCAAATACACAACTAACCCCTCGCACGCGGTTTATGCCGAATTCGACAGCGCAGAGCCCGGATTTATTGACGGCGATGCCAAGAAGCTGATTGTAACAAACTGTGCATGGGAAAATGACGTAACAATTTCTTCCGTTTACTGTGACGGAGCGGATATCAGATTCGACGTTAAAAACACAACACTTGCTCCCGGTGAAAGCGTTGAAATTCCGATTATCGGAGAAATTCCCGAGGTCAGCAAAAAGGCAGTTACCGTTACCGTTTACTACACGATGGGCACAATAACTCCCCTCGGATACAGAACACAGGTATTTACGGTAATGAACGGCGAAGCCGTTTCTTACGAGGGCGGATTGGTTTCAGCCGAGGCGGTTACTCCGTTTGACAAAATCATAAACGATGATGCTGATTCTTTCCTTCGCTCCCTCGGACTTAAAGAACTTCTGACAATGATTTTCAATATGCTTTACCTGAGCATACAGAATTTAATGATTATGGCATAACAAAAAGGCTTCCTGCAAAACAGGAAGCCTTTTGAATTCTCTTTTTAAATCTTAACAATAGAAAAATTCTCTCATCGAGAGAGTTTGTTTCAATGAACAGGTTATTGTTTCTTTTTCAAAAAACTGTTATTATCAGCTTGTAAGCAACGGCCGGCTTAACTTCAGCAATATGAAAGGTGATATGCTATGACAATCTATTTCGGAGAAAATCTGAAAAAACTTCGCAAATCCAAAGAACTCACTCAAGAAGCTCTTGCAGACTTTCTCGGTATGTCATTTCAGGCAATAAGCAAATGGGAACGCGGAGAAACGTATCCCGACATAACCATGCTTCCTATAATAGCATCATTTTTTGACGTTACCGTTGACAGCCTTCTCGGTACGGATATGATTGAAAAAGAAAAACAGATTAACGGATACTGCGAAAAATATTTCCGTTTATTGAGCGAAAACAGACTTGCGCAGGCAAGGGATATGCTCAAAACCGCAACAAGCGAATTCCCCGGCAATTATGATTTGCTTTCAAAATATCTCAACGCTCTTATCTACGCGCAGTATGACGACAGCTATCTTATTTCAATAAAAGCAGAAGTTCAGAGAATATATGATAACATACAGAATTACTGCACCGTTGACAGTATCAGAATATGGACAAAGAAAATTATGTGCCGTTATCTTCGTGACCTGAGCCTTATCAAAAACAGCGGTGTCGATATTGCCGATGCGGAAAAGATTCTTTCAGAAATGCCGATTATGCAGAATACAAGAGACTATGAAGCGATGTATATGTATCCCCACGACGATGAGAAGCGTGCGGTTGCCTGTGCAAACGGTATTTCGGAAATGCTCCGTCTTTTCGGCGAAATTATGAACAGAAAGCATAAGAATTTCCTCGATGCCGATGATAATATTTCAGAAGCATATCTCAGGCTTGTTGAAGCCATTATGCCTGACGGCGACTACGGCAAAAGCCACTACCTTATGGTAATATATAGCCAAAGGCTCGGCGTTAAGAAATATCTTGCAGGCGATGAAAAATCTGCTCTTGAATATTTCGAGAAAGCTCTTAAGCTTGCAAAAAGCTATGACGAAATGCCCGAAATTCTTGTTCATACCTCAAATGCGGTAAAGGGACTTGAATTTGACAAAACAAAAGCATACCGCTTCTGGGAAGGCTCTTTCCTTGAGGACGTTAAAGAAGGTCTGATAAACAGACCCCAGCTTTCTGAAGAATTCAAAAACAGCAAAGAATTTAAGAAAATTCTGGAAATTGTCTGATATATAATTTATGCCGCTTGGTCAGTATAAACTGCCAAGCGGCATAATTCTTTTATACTTTATAAAATTACGGGTTTACACCGTCACGTCAACAAGCCTTGCTCCGATATATTCAGCCAGAGCGTCGGGGGCAATGCCAAGCATAACTCCCCTGACTCCGCCGCTTACGTAAATCCTGTCAAACAGGCAGGCGGTTTCGTCAATCACCGTAGGAAACTGCTTTTTCATTCCTATCGGCGAGCAGCCACCGCGGATATAGCCCGTTGTTTTAAGCAAATCCTTAACGTGCAGCATTTCAACCTTCTTTTCTCCGAAGGCTTTTGCCGTTTTCTTAAGGTCAAGCTCATCGCACGCGGGTATGCAGCATACTCCGAAGCCGTTTTTCTCTCCCTTGAAAACAAGAGTTTTAAAAACGCACGAATGGTCTTTACCTGTTTTGCGTGCAACGCTTTCACCCGAAAGGTCGCTCTCGTCAACTTCGTATTCCAGCGTTTCAAACGGAATTTTTGCAGCCTCAAGCAACCTCATTACGTTGGTTTTTGTCATTGTATCACTTACTTTTTGGAAATTCTGAACTCAAACGTATACGTCTTGCCGCCCTTGAGCTTATAAGGCTTATGAAGAGTTGCACAGCCGGGCATATCGCCGCCGACACCTCTCATTGCACCGTCAAGGCAAAGGGTGATGTAATTATCCTTCTTAAGCTCGTAAAGATGCTCTGTTCTGTCAAGCTTTTCGGGGTTATAGTAACCGAGGTTGAAGCCGAAAGGAATATCCATAGCGTCAATCACGATTCCGAAGCCCGAATCATCGGTAACGCAAAGGCTTCTTACGTCTGTTCTGTGGCCGTTTTCCTGAGGTCTCATATATCTGTGCTCAAGCTCTGCAACGCTCATTGCGTGCTTTGCGATTCTTGCGCCTGTTTTACGGTCGCAGTATGTTTCCTGAGGACCTCTGCCGTACCATTCAACGTTGTCGAGCGTGCTCTTGATGCCCGCTCTCATACCGATTTTAAGCATCGGAAGTGCAAGACCGACCGCACTGTGCTTAACTGTAACCTCACCTGCGGGTGAGAAAAGATATCTTGTTGTAACGCCCGCAACGAAAGGTGCAGTCCACTTAACGTTAACCTCAACGCCCGAGGGAGTTGATGCGGCATTTACCGAATAGGCAACGGTCATCGCCGTTGTGCGTTTCCACTGGTAAATCGGATGAATTCCTACAAACATGGGAGCAAAGTTGAGATACTCTCTGTCGTTATCGGTAGGAGCTCTGAAGAAATCGGGGCGGAGCGGTGAATTGGAGTCAATAATTTCATTGTTGCCGTATTTGAGCGACGTAAGAGCGCCGTTTTTAATTTCTGCGCTGAAGCCTTCGCCCTTAACTCTTACAATGTTTCCTGCCTTTACATATTTGAGGTCGCCTCTTGCGGGCTTGCGTTTTGCGGCAACCTGTTCACGCAGTACAAGCTGGCCGAAGTTATGCTCAAAGCCTGCTTCTGCCCAGGGTTTATCTGTGTTGAGGATGAACGAAACGGTAAGCACAACCTCTCCGTCATCATAATCGGCAAGGCTTACGGGAATTTCAAACTCTTTCTGTGAAAGAGGAGCAACAATCTCGTCTTTGATAACGCCGCTCTTTACAACCTCACCGTTAACGGTAAGCTTCCACTCGAAGTCATAATCCTTTGTGCTGATGAAAAGGTTTTTATTTTTGATAATAAATTTACCGTTTTTGCAGTCGCTGTCAACAACCTCAAGGTTTGAATAAACCTTCTTAACCTCATAATATGAGGGCTGAGGCATTCTGTCGGCAGTTATAATGCCGTTTGCACAGAAATAGAAGCTAGTCATTCCTTCGTCGAAATCGCCGCCGTAAAGCCACTTTTCAACGCCGTTTTCAACTTTGCGGATAGACTGGTCAACGTAGTCCCAGATAAAACCGCCGCACATATGCTCATAGTTTTCAAAATCGTCAACGTACTCTTTGAAATTGCCGAGACTGTTTTCCATTGCGTGTGCATATTCGCAGTAGATAACAGGCTTTGTTTTATACGTTTCGGCGGGGATTGCTTTTTCGTCAGCCGCAAGAGCGTTTGCAATAACGTTGAAGAGTGCGGGCTTGAATTCCTCCTGATTGCGGAGCTTTTCAACAAGCGATTCAACAGGATACATTCTGCTTATGAAATCGCCCTTTTTGAAGTCGAATTCGCCTTCGTAGTGAAGGGGTCTCGATTTATCGAGAGCAAGAATTGCGTTTCTCTCGTGCATAAAGTTTTCGCCGTCACCCGCTTCGTTGCCGAGTGACCAGAAGCATACACAGGCGTGGCTTCTGTCGCGAAGCACCATTCTTTCCGCTCTGTCTTCACCCGCCTCTTTGTATTCGGGGTTGTCGCCGGGGCAGTTTTTGCGGCGTACGCCGTGGCTTTCAACGTCTGCCTCATCCATAACGTAGAAACCGAGCTCATCGCACATCTCATAGAAAAACTCTGCGTTGGGATAATGGCTTGTTCTGATTGCGTTTATATTGGCACGCTTCATAAGATGAAGGTCCTGATAATATCTCTCTTTGGGTACTGCCCATGCGTTATCGGGGTCAAAATCGTGGCGGTTAACACCCTTGATGATAACGCGCTTGCCGTTCATATAAAGAACGTTGCCCTTGATTTCAACCTTTTTGAAACCGATACGGATGCACTTTGCCGAAAGCACCTTCTTGCCCGATTTAAGGCAAAGCACAAGCTTATAGAGGTTAGGCTCTTCAGCCGACCACTGTGCGGCTTTTTCCTCGATATGCTTTACGTTGAGCTTTGTAACGCCCGATTTTGCGGTAACCTTTTCGCTTGCAATTTTCTTCTGCTTTCCGTCTGCAACAAGGATTGCTTCAAGAGTGCAGTCTTTATCTTCATCGGTATAGTTTTTAAGTGAAACCTCAAGATTGAGAACGCCGTTTTCGTAATTCTCATCAAGAGAAGCATCTGCAAAGAAATCTCTGATGCAGAGCTTTTCTTCAGCATAAACGTAAACGTCTCTGTATATACCCGAAAGGAACCACATATCCTGGTCTTCAAGGTAGGTGCCGTCTGTATAACGGAAAACCTCAACGGTAATCTGATTTTCGCCAACCTTTACGTAGTCGGTGATGTCGAATTCGGCTGGAGTCATTGAGCCCTGTGAATAGCCGACCTTTCTGCCGTTGATATAAAGGAAGAAACCTGCTTTAACCGCACCGAAATGAACAAAAATCTGCTTGCCGTCAAACGTTTCGGGCAAATCGAAGCTGCGGCGGTAAACACCGATTTCGTTAAGCTTATGGCTGATTTTGGGAATTTCACTCTTGACGCTTGACATAGCCTTGGGCAGAGATGAGCAAAGGTAAACGGGCTTGCCGTAACCTTTAAGCTGCCATACGGAGGGTACGGTAATATCGTCCCAATCGGAATCATCGTAACCGTCGGCATAATAATCTGTTCTTAAATCGTCAACGCCAAGCTGCCAATAGAATTTCCACGTGCCGTTGAGTGAAAACATATAGGGTGCGGGTGCACCGTCAATTGCATCGTTAACAGAAAGACGGGGCAGAGCGGTGTTATGACCGTCTTCTTTATTTTCTTTGATTATGTAGGGATTTTCCCAGAATTTAATCTCTGTCATTTCTATCTTCCTTTCAAAGAAATAATCATACGTTATAATTTTATCATATCGGAATAGTTTTGTCTATAGATAAAAAGCGGCAGAGCCGAAACTCTGCCGCAATAATTATATTCTGTTTTCGCCTGCCGAAAGCGGAATTTCCTTGCCGTCAATAACAGCAACCGCTTCACTGTTTTCGGGTACGGTAAAGATATATTCAATCTTGTCGCCGTTTCTTCTCCACTCTGCGGCAACTTTTCCTCTGCGTGTATCAATTGAAGCCTTGACGTAATCAAGTCTTGAATCAATAAGAGGTTTGAAGGTTATCTTCTCAAATGCGGGTGAATCTTCGTTGAGCTTGATGCCCGCCGCGTTTTCGTACATCCAGTCGGCAACCGCACCGTAAGCATAGTGGTTGAATGAATTCATTGAAGTGCTCCACATTGTGCCGTCTTCACGAAGGCTGTCCCAATGCTCCCAGACGGTTGTTGCACCCATCTTTACAGAGAAGAGCCACGAGGGATATTCCTCTCTCAGAAGCAGACTGTATGCGGTTTCGGCATAGCCGTTATCGCTCAGAGCGTGGAGCAGATATGGTGTACCTACAAAGCCCGTCTTAAGATGTCCGCATTCCCTGACAAGTGCGTTAAGCTGAGCGGCGGTTTTGGCAACGTTGTCGCTCAGACCGAAATGTACGGCAAGCACGCAGGCAGTCTGCGTTGCTTTTTCGGGAATAATCTCGCCGTCTTTCATAAAATTGCGTCTGAAGCCGCCGATTGCGTTGTTGCGGAGTGTTTCATATTCCTCATAATCTTCGCCGTTCATCTTGAGAATTTTTATAAGAATCTCAAGAGTCTTTGCAAAATACGCGGTTGCAATAAGGTCTTTATCCGTACCGAGACTGCAATCCTTGTCACTGCTTGCATCGAGGTTGAGCCAGTCGCCGAAATGCCAGGTGTCTGCCCACATTCCGTCGCGGATATTGCGTTTGATATATTCGATGTATTCTTTGATTGAATGGATGGATTCCTTAAGAATTTCTCTGTTGCCGTATGTAAGATAAAGCTGCCAGGGACAAATTGAAACGGCATCTGCCCACGCCGCGGAGCAATCCTCATCGGGGTCAAACACGTCGGGAATAACCGCGGGGATTGTGCCCCATCTTCTCTGGTCAAGTCTTAAATCGCCGAGCCACTTGAGGAAGAATTTTTCAACGTCGAAATTGTACGTTGCAGTCTTTACAAACACCTGAGCGTCACCCGTCCAGCCAAGACGCTCGTCACGCTGCGGACAGTCTGTAGGTACGTCGAGGAAGTTGCCCTTCTGACCCCAGATGATATTTGAGAAAAGCTGATTTATTCTCTTATCCGAGCATTCAAAATAGCCCGTACGCTTTATATCGGAATGAACAACAACAGCGGTAAAGTTTTCAAGCTTGATTTCGTCGCTGAAATTCTCAAGCTTTATGTATCTGAAGCCGAAGAAATTGAACGGCGGCTTATAGGTATGCTCCTTACCGTCACAGATAAATACGGCTTCTGCCTTTGCGCTTCTGAGATTCTCGGTATAGAAGTTGCCCTGTGCATCAAGCACCTCGGCGTGATAGATAACCGCTCTTTCACCCTTCTTACCCTTGATTTTAAACTCAACGTAGCCCGTCATATTCTGACCGAAATCAATAACCGTTTCGCCCTTGGGGGTTATGATGAGTTCTTTTGCGGCAAGTCTTTCCTGTTCCTTGATTTTCTCACCGCAACGGTCAATCAGAATATCCGTAGTGTGCGGAATAGCAACCGCGGGTACGGGATGCTCGTCGATGTAGGCGGGGTCGTAAACGTAGCCGTTATAGAAATCGGAATAACGGGTCTTGCTCTTGCGTGAGCCCCAACCGTTTCCGCTTCCGATTACCTGAGTTTCGCCGTCGGCATATTCAATTTCAATCGCACAGATTGCCGCGGTGTCACAGCCCGCAAGGAACTTTGTGGGGTATATGTGACCGTAATGCACGTTGGCTTTCCAGCCCGGTGCAACGCTGATGAGAATATAATTCTGCTTTTTGATAAATTCAGTTATATCGTGGGTTTCAACCTGAACTCTTTTAGTGTAGGAAGTCCAGCCGGGAGCCAGCACCTGGTCGCCCACAGTGTTGCCGTTGAGCTTTACTTCGTAAACACCGAGAGCCGAAATCTCAAGAGTTGCTTTTTTAACCTCTTTGCTCACGCTGAAGGTTTTGAGAAAATCAACCGCCTTGCTCTCGTGAGGGTAGGGATATTTTATCCATTTTGCGTTCTGAATATTTTTCATTTGAGTTTCTCCGTTCAGAAAAATGTTATAAATATTTTATAACATCGGTTTATAAATTGCAACACAGGATTTTATTTAATGTTGATTATTAAAAAAACGTATGATATAATTCTAACGTAAAATTCATTTGAAAGGATGTTTGCCTTGAAAAAATTAGCAGCAGCCTTGCTTGTTTTTGCAATGCTTTTCAGCTTTGCCGCTTGCAAAGGTGACAAAACAGATAAAGGTCCTTCCGTTGAGGGCGCAACACAGAAAACCGACGCTATGAGATATGAAGAGCTCAAAGCCGAAGCCGGTCTTGAAGTTAACTATCATTATAATGAACTTAAAAGTGACGACGGCGTTGTTCGTTTTATCGTAAAAATGTCTTTGCCGAAATTCACCGAAAAAACCTGTACTGCAGAAATGGCTGAAGTTCTCAACCATTTTTACGAATCGGAGTTTTACGAAAAAGACCGTCACTTTGCTGAAATCAACGTTGAATCCGCAAAAAAGCATATGACCAAGCACGAAACCGATAACCCCTGGTCAATCCAGACCTCGTTTGAGGTAAGATATTTCGACGGCTCATATATCTGCATCGTTATGAAGCGTTCGTTCTCATACGGCGGCAATGCAACGCCTGTTATTACAGCAAGATGCTTCCGACTTTCCGATGCATCTTCCATTTCAAGCAATGATTTGTATATTGAGGACGTTGACGAGGCAACAAAGGCAATTATTCTTGATACAATTAAAGAAAGAGCAAAAACAGAGCTCAACCCCAAAGCCAACCTGACAGATGAACAGCTTGCAAAGATTGACACCGCTTTCGACCCCGACAGAGGATATTATATTACTGATAAAGGTATCACTTTCTTCTTAAGTAAATCGCTTGTTGATCCCTCTCAGTTCGGCACTTATGAATGCTTCTTCGCCTGGCACGAAGTCGATTATATCTATCAGCTGCCTTCAGCAAAGTCATAACCACCGGCTTAGCCGGTGGTTTCCAAATGCAATAAAAAACATCCCCCGAAGAGATTTCGGGGGATTCTTTTATTCTCCGAAGATTACCGACGTTGCGTTGAAGGCGGGGTTGTTCCCTTTTGAAACGTTTTCCCACCTTGCGGCAGAGCCCTCGTAACGGATTTTTGTAAGTGTTTCGTCAAACGCACCCGTACCGATGATTTCAATTCCCTTAAGGAAAGTAATTTCCTTAAGACTTCTGCAACCTTCAAAAGCATATTCACCGATTATAGTGCACTCTTCGTTGAATTCAACGTCGTTAAGTGCCTTGCAGCCGCTGAACGCCCTTATTCCTATTCTGTAAAAGCCCTTGGGTAATTTAACTTTTCTCAGGTTTTCGCAATTCTTGAAAGCATTGTTGCCTATTTCCGTAAGACCCTCTGAAAGAGTCAGGCTGGAAATGTACTGATTGCCTTCAAAAGCGTTTTCGCCTATCATTTTTACGCTCGGCGGCACAGAGTAATTATTCATCCTGAATCCGCCTGAATAAAGAATAATCAGGGTTTTATCCTTGTTGAAAACAACTCCGTACTGGTCGGTTGAAAGGTACGGATTGCCGCTTGATATTTTAATATCGTCAAGCTCACAGCCGACAAACGAATCGCCCGCAAGAGAGCTTAAATAAATGCCGAATTCAATCTTTTTTATTCCGCACGTTGCAAAAGCTCTGCTTTCAATGCTCTGCAACGATTTCGGGAAAATAACCTCTTTAAGGTTTTTGCAGTTTTCAAATGCAGACCTGCCGATTGCCGTTATACCCTCTGCAAAAACAACCTTTTTTATATAATTTGTGTAGCCGCCCCAGGAGCCGCCTTCAAATCTGCCGCTTCCGTTTATTTCAAGCCTTCCGTCGCTGAAAAGCACCCATTCGGTGCCGCCCTTTTCTCCTCTTGCGGTAATCTCGGTTGAAAAAGGCTGTGTTTTAAATTCAGCTTCGGTTGCGGGAGCAGAAGTTGTTGTTGCGGTCTGCTCTTCTTCCTTCTGACAGGAACAGAAGAGAAACAGAAAAGCCGCAAATATGATTAAGAAAAACGTTTTCTTCATTATTATCCCTCGTGAAAATGCTGTGTCCAGCAGAGCTTGCCGCTTGGGTCAGGGTCTGCCGCAACACCGATTCCGATTTGCGTAAATTCAGGGTTCATTATGTTTGCATAGTGAGTTCTGGAGTTTTTCCATGCTTCACATACGGCTTCGGGGGTTGCATATCCCCAGCCGATATTTTCACCTGCAAGACCCGTTTCGAAGCCCGCCTCTTTAAAAACGGTTTTAAAGCTCTTGTAACCCGGACGGGTATGGTCGTGGTCGCCCGACCACGCAACCTCCTCAGCTCTGACGCACGACATTACGGTAAGCTCTTCGCTGAGCGTAAGCGGTGCGATACCTTCAGCGGCTCTGTAGCCGTTGACGATTCTGAGCACCTCGTTGATATAAGCTCTGTAGGTTTCTCTGTTTTGTCTTGCAGCAGGCAGAAGGTCGTTATATTCCGCACTGTAAAAAGACCTGTTTACCGAAATATCGGTGTATTCGGAGCTGATATCAACTCTTTCACCGTCTACAAGCTGATAGCGGATGGTTTTATAAAGATGAACACTCACTCCGTATCTGCTGTCTTCTTCAACCTTTTTTTCTTTATAGATTCTGCCGCTGACTGTTGTTGCAACGTTAGGTTTTTTGGTTGTTGCGGCAGTAATTCGCTCGGTTGTTTCGGTCTGCACAAAAGTTGTTGTTTCCGAAATCAGAGTTGTAATTTCGGCAGTTGTTTCTTCAACCGTCTGCATTGCGGTTGTAAAAACGTTTAAGACTTTGGTTGTTGCTTCAGTTATTTTTTCACTGACCTTACCGCCATTGTTACAGGCAGAAAAAACTGCGGCTATAACAATCAGCAGCAAAATCGGAATAAATTTATTTTTCAAGGGGAATGCCTCCGTGTATTATGCTAAATTAAAAATCAGAGTGGCTTCAAAGATGCCGTTTGAAAAATCAATATCAAGCTCGCCGCCCTGAAGCTCCGCAAGAGTGTTGGCAATTGAAAGACCGAGACCGTTGCCCTCGGTATGCCTTGAGCCGTCGCCTCTGACAAATCTTTCCTTGAGGTCGGCGCAGTCAATCTCAACACCCGGCTTTGAAACGTTTGCGATTTTTATCAGAGCTTTTCCGTCGGATTCTTCAAGAGAAATGCTGAGATCCGTACCGGGTTGCGAATATTTACAGGCGTTGCTGATAAGATTTGAAAGTATTCTCCACAGGCAGTGACCGTCGCCCATAACGTAAACGTCCTCTTCAGGCATATTGCATCTGGGAAGAAGCTCGCTCTTTTCAAGCTTATCCGCAAATTCTTCAAGCGTCTGACCGATAACGATATTCAGGCTCACTTTTTCAGCCTTCACCTCAATGTTTCCCGTTGTAATCTGCGACGTAACAATAAGGTCTTCAAGCAGTCTGTTAAGCTTGTGGGACTGATTTGAAATAATATCAAGATATTTTTCGCTTTCCTCTTCGGTGCACGCCTTTGTTTTTAATATTTCAACGTAGTTAACAATGTTGGTGAGCGGAGTTTTGATGTCGTGCGAAACGTTGGTGATAAGCTCGCTCTTGAGCTTTTCACTGCGGAGCTCCTGCTCCATTGCCTTGTTGATTTCTTTTCTGATAACTTCAAGATTCTTTCCGTGAGCCTTGAAGCTTGCAATAGTCAGCTTTTTGGTAATTTCATCGCCGAGAACACCCTCTGCAAGGCGCTGACCTTCTTCCTTAACGTAATGAAGGTTGATTGCAACCATTGCAAAAACGGGAATAATGATAAGTCTTGTAAGTCCCCAAAGAACAAGGAAAATAATCAGCACGTTGTTAGGCGAAGTAACCTTGGCAACAAGGCCGACGTAAGCCGTGCCGATGATAATTGCGGCTTCGCCGAGAACGTAAAGTCCGATACCTATAAGCAGTTTTTTGAACATACTGATATCCTTGAAAGCTCTTCTGACTTTACGGGGAGTTTTTCTTTTGAACTTTCTGATTATTCTGTAAATAACGGTGTTTTTATAAACCTTACCCATCTTGATTCTTACCGAAAGGGTTGAAAGGAAGGTCATAATAATGATAACAACTGCAACAACGGTGAATATGATAATCAGGTTGTTAAGCACCATTCCTACGTTTGCCGCCGTCGTCAGCCCCAGAATTATCCATGAAACCGAGAAAACAACCCCCATAAACAGTACGCATATATCAAGCGGTATTTTATCAACAAATCCCGCCTGAACCTCGCCGTCCTTCATACCTGCGTTTATGGTGATAATCGAAAGCACTATGAGAATAACAACAATCGCAATGCAAAGTGCAACGAAAAGGAAATACTTGAGCGTATCGGCAAGATCAATCCACTTGAACGCGCTCGAATATTTATCGTCAACGTCCGTTTCGGTTTTTATGAAATAGTTAATTCTCAGCGGAATGGTTTTTCCGTTTTCATCATAAATAAAATAACTTGAACTGCCGTTATATTTTGCGTTTTTGTAATCCTCAATAACCGTTGAATCCGACGAACTGTTGGTATAATATATTTCGTTGGTTGTGTCGGTTACGTAAAATATAAAATTGGTTTTTTCGGGAGAAAATCTGCTCTCGTAATAGCTTACCTGATAATCTTCTTTCTCTTCGTAATAGCAGCTGTAAAAATCCTTCGCCTGTTCAACGTCTTCCAGCGAATAAATCTGAACGGCAACGCTTTTTGCCGTTCTTCCGTCATCGCCCAGCTCGTAAAAATTATATTCAATCAGGTAGGAAATGCCGAGGATACAGCCAATTGCAACAATCGTCATACAAAAAAGAATGATTATTGACCCGGTGCTGTCAGCTTCTGTCCTGTTAGCTTTGCTCATTTTTTCACCTCTTCAGCAAAATGCTTAAGGTGAATGATTGCTCCATTCACCTTACTGCTTCTTTTCCATCTTATAGCCGTGTCCCCAGACAACCTTGAGATAATCGGGTCTCGCGGGATTGATTTCGATTTTTTCTCTTAAATGGCGTATATGCACCGTAACGGTATTCTCAGCGCCGAGAGGGTCGTCATTCCAGACCTGTCTGTAAATTTCCTTGGGAGAAAACACCCTGTCCGTATTTTCCATAAAGAATTTAAGAAGCATCAATTCCGTAGGAGTAAGACTGACGGGCTCGCCGTCAAGAGTAACGGTTTTCGAAGCATAGTCAAGCTCAATTCTGCCGTTGCAAATAACAGACTTTTTCTGCGTTGCTTCAGCAGTTCCTCCAAGGCGGAAATATCTGCGAAGCTGTGACTTGACTCTTGCGTTAACCTCTACGGGATTAAAGGGCTTTGTTATGTAATCGTCTGCGCCCGCATTAAGACCGAGGATTTTATCGGCATCCTGGCTTTTTGCGGTAAGAAGAATTACGGGAATGTTGCTTGTTTCTCTCAATTTTGAAAGAGCTTCTATCCCGTCCATAACAGGCATCATTATATCCATAAGAAGAAGCTGAATATCTTCTTTCTCAACAATTTCAAGAGCCTGTTTTCCGTTTTCCGCTTCAAAAATACTGTAATCTTCGCCTGCAAGATATATCTTCAACGCCGAACGGATATCGGCTTCGTCGTCACAGATAAGAACGTTATACATAAAGCTCCTCCTTACAGAAAAATTCTTTTTTATATTATAGCAACAAATATTTAATAAATAAATAGCTTTTCCTTTATTTTAGAAATAAATTAATAAAAATACGACTTTATGAAACAAAAAACGCCAACGGAATAATCCGTCGGCGCCTTTATCAGTTGAATAAGTTATAAATTCTGCCAAGCATTTCATATATGCCGACCGCAACGGGATTAAGTATATCCCAGAACCATTCTTCAAAAATAACGGTCCATTTGGTTACCGGTCTGTAAAGATAAAGCAATTCGCAATCCGAAAGAAGATTTGTTCCGCCTTCAGAGAAGAGAACTGCGTTCATTTCCTTCATATCGTCGTGAAGCTTTTTACCTTCGTTCATCCAGATATAGGGGAACTGCAATCTCGAAAATTCACCGCGTTTATTTGCGCTTTTCCAGTATCTCCACGAAAGCTCCGTTCTGCGAAGCTGAGCAAGCTGTTCATCGGTTTCAGCGGCGGCTTTTGCCTTTTCCCAGAGTTCGTTGCATTTTTCAACGTCTTCATCCGTCATATTATAAAGCGTTTTGCGGGCATCCTGATAAATCGAAAGATGTTTTTTATCGGTAACCGCGTGTTTTGTGATAATATCGATAAACTCTCTGATATAGCATCCGCCCGGACCGTAAACAGCATTGAGATAACCGTTCACTTCGGCATCCATATCAAGATAAGGATTCTGCATAAGCTTTGAAAGAAGATAGGTTCTCATCTCAGCAAACTCGGCGTCGCTGTTATCAATATAATAATTGCCCTCTTCGTAAAGACCCCTTGCGTTGTTCTCATAGAAAATCTGAACGTTTCTCTGAAGCACAGCGAAATTCGGGAAGATACACAGGGTGTTGGCATAGTTATGAACGTAATCCCAGATATAAATTCTGTTGCAGATTTTACCCCATTCACGAAGGTCGTTCATAAAATCTGCGTTCTGCTCACATTTCGGGTCATCAAGAGTGTGACCGAAACAGCATTCAATTGAACAAAGTCTTACAATAACGTCCTCACGGGGAACTACCTTTGAGGGCGCTTTTCTTGTGTACTGATAAGCAAAGGTGTCGAAAACAACGTTACCGTAGCCGTGTTCTTTTACTCTGCGTGCAATTTCGTTAACAAAAGAAATCATCGTGCCCGACTGCGAGCCGTTTTCGTTATCAATCGCCTTACAGTTTCCGCACTGACAGTAAAGCTGATTATCGTGCTGAGTGAGCGAAACAATCTGAATAGCCGCATCAGGGTTGTGCTCTGCTTCAAGAAGCGTAAGCACCTCTGCCGTAACGATTTCTTTAACCTTTTCATTGGTAAGACAAAGCTGATTGGGATTCCTTACTCCGTTTCTTAAAGCAAAATATTCGGGATGCTCTTCAAAATATGTTTCGGGCTTGCAATAATAAGTTGTAAACGTATGGCAGAACGGTCCGAGATAGTCTACTGCGGCACCCTGTTCTGCGGTGAAATTTCTGTATACCCCGCCCGTAAGACCGTTTGCAAGCGAAAACTCGGTATCCCGTGAGCTTGCGGTATCTGTTTCGGTGTACTCGAAAAACGGAGTATATTTAATTTTTATATCCGCAGGTACCGAAAGCTTTTTGTTTTCGGGCACAACAATAACCTGCGACTCATACCAATGGCAGCCGCAGTATTTTTCAAGGAAAGCATAAACACCGTTTATCGTACCCTTGGTGCCCGCACCGCAGATAACAATTCTTTGAGCTGTTGAAGTTATGATATAGCTTCCGTCAGAGGACTCGGTAAAATCTTTTTGTGCTCTGTTTGTTGCACCGACGCAGATTTCATATTCCGAAACCTTGGCGGTATCGGGAACAATTCTGATGCTTTCGCCCGTAATCTTATCAAGATAATGCTTGAGTCTTTGTGCCGCATAGGAATCCGTTGCCGAAGCATTGGCAGAAACAACAATAACGCTTTCATTAACCTTGAATCCGTTTTCAGCCGCAAAGGCGGTAAATGGTACCGATAATGCACCGATTATCACAGCAATCACCACACACAGAAAATTTTTCATTTTTCCACCTCGTTACGTTTTTGCTTGAACATACCGTCTGATTAATACTTTTTGTTATCAATAATCCATTCAAGCAACTCATCATATTTCATTTCGCCCGAAGCAACCTCAAGACCTACGCGTGCAACGTCGTCAACAGAGGGATTGATTCTTATTCCGTTGACTTCAAGAAAAGTCAGCATAACAAACATTCCGATTCTTTTGTTTCCGTCAACAAACGCGTGGTTTGATATCAGCGCATATCCGAGTCT
Source organism: Acutalibacteraceae bacterium (assembly GCA_045542175.1). Taxonomy (GTDB): domain Bacteria; phylum Bacillota; class Clostridia; order Oscillospirales; family Acutalibacteraceae; genus CAG-177. Next base: position 69,244 of record JAZQKN010000019.1, read on the forward strand.
GGCTCCTTTTTCTTCTTTCGAGGGATAGAGTTCTTTTCCGTCAAAAGTCTGGAACGCTGATTCAAGCGCGCTTTCGAGCAATGCAAAATCACGGATATTGGGATCTCCTCCGGTTTCTTCGGAGATAAGCTTGTGGAGTAAAAGTACTTTTTCCTGACTGAATTTTATCATTTTGCCAACTCCTCAAATGCACAGCGATATTTTTTAAGAATTCTCGCCGCAACAAAATCAATTTTTTCGTCATCAGTCATTTCGATAACGGAATCATTTTCAATATCAACAAGTCTGTATTTTGGTTTGTTGTTTTTGAATATATATATTTCGCCTGCTTTATCAGCCATACGCGCAACTCTTGAAAAATTCTGATTTGCTTCAGAAATAGAAACAATCTGATTTGTATTGATGTTCATTAAATATACCTCCTTTATCGTTAAATATTATAATCATATTTTAGGATATTGTCAACCTATTTTTTAATGAAGCAAAAAAATAGGTTGACAATACAAATAATTGCTCCGTCCCCGGGGAAAAAGAATCATTTCATCTCAATCCCATCGTTAAAATATAATAAAGCATTATATTACAACACATTCTCTTTGCAACAGATTTGTTGGAGCATACGGTGACAGCATTAAGTTGACAGCAAAATCCGCCCATGATATGATATATTTGTTAAGACAAATAAGAATTTGTGGGGGTTAAAATGAAGATAGCAATAGTCGGATACAGCGGTTCCGGTAAATCTTCTTTGGCACGCAAGCTTGCTGAACTGTATCAAATCGATGTTTTACATTTTGATACCATACAATTCCTGCCGGATTGGGCAATACGTAGTGAGGATGAAAAAAAGAAAATAACAAAAGAATTTTTAGATACACACGATTCCT
>JAZQKN010000020.1:0-3490 GCA_045542175.1 Acutalibacteraceae bacterium
GGCTACGATCCGACTTTATGAACTTCTGTCCGCAAGACACATTGTTTTGTGTGCATACTTTCTGAATGCTTCTGCAAATAATTTATAATCTTCTGCACAGTGAGCATCTGACGACACCCATCTGACGTAATTATTTTTAAGCAGATTTTTCACAAACTTTTTTTCTCTGTTAAACAAACCTTTTTCAAGCATTACCGCAATATCTACCTGAAATTTACAACCTATTTCCAACATCCTTGAAACAATATCAGGTCTGGAATAAAGAATGGGATACCTTTCCGGGTGAGCGATAATAACATCTGCACCCTCTCTCTGAAAATGTATAACCACTCTCTCCCAGTTTGAAACAAGTTGAGAACCGTTCATTTCAAGAAGAATCGTTTTTGTACCCTCGGTACAAAACTGCATTGCGCCCTCGATTGTATCATCTGTAAGGGCTGATATATTGTATTCGTAGCCCTGTACAAGTTCAATCCCCAGCTTTTCTGCAACGGGTTTTAACTCATCCATGGCAATGCGTGCTTTATTCCTGTTGTAATGCGGACTTCTTACGTGCGGGGTTGCAATTATTTTATCAAAGCCTGCTTTTTTTGCCGCTTTGAGCATTTCGACCGATTCGTTATAATCTTTCGCCCCGTCATCAACACCGAAAAGGATGTGACTGTGTATATCAATCACGTTTTCACCGCCTTATAACATCAGGTCGCTGAATTCATCTGAAGCGGCAGAATCATTTCCCGAGTCTTTTGCTTCAGCTTCCTGTTTTGCTATTTCAGCATAGTAACTGTCATAACTGTCGTAATTGTATTTACCGTATCTTGATTTTCTTCTGTATTTATAGTAGCCGTAATACTGACCTGATGCAGTTTCTTCGATACCATTGAGAACGGTGCCGATAATGTTTGCATTTGCTTTTTCAAGCTGGTCAAGGCTGACCGTAATTGCTTTCTGTGGAGTATAACCTGCACGTACAACAACGATTGTTGCATCTGCGTTTGCAGCAACAAGAGCACCTTCAATAAAACTTGTAAGAGGAAGTGTATCAAAAATAACGATGTCAAACTTCTCTTTCATTTCTTCCATTGCTTTTTTGAAACGTTCTGAACCGAGCATTTCAACAGGGTTCACAACCTTTGAATCAACATCAAGGAAATACAGGTTTTCTGTTGTTGTAACAGCTGCTGCTTCTTCAAGAGTACAATCGCCTGAAAGATATTTTGTAAGACCTTTCTTCGGTCTTACTTTAAAAAGGTTACCCTGAGTGGGACGTCTTAAGTCACATTCAACAATGAGAGTTTTGTTACCCGCTTTTGCCATTTCAATAGCAAGGAAGTGAGAAATTGTACTTTTACCTTCACCGGGAATACTACTTGTGATAACAATAGTTTTAATAGGATTGTCAATGCCTGAAAATTTGATATTACTTCTCAATGTCTTGATTGCTTCGTGAACTTTACCGTTTGTGCTTGAGCCTGAATAAGAACCATATCCGTACCCGTAGCCGTAACCATAACCGCTGTAACCGGTGCTGTAATCATATGAATAATTGAGTTTATCTTTAAATTTCCCCATGATACTTTACCCCTTTCTTACTTATTGGTTTTGGCTTTTGTGCCTTTGGTATTCTGTGTGCTCTTAATTCTGTTAACCTGTGCCAGCACGGGCAGATCAAAAGCAGTTTCTACTTCTTCTGCAGTACGCAGAGTTGTGTCTGTGAATTCTCTTATTACGATAAGACCTATAACGAGGATTGCACCTGCAAGTGCAATAAGAATTGTGTTCTGCATTCTCATGGGACCGGACCTGATAACATAAGCGTAGTCAATAACATTTACGTTTTCAGCGCCGATTGCTCTTTTAACAGTATCAGTAAACACTTCAACCATTTCATCGGCAATTTCTTTAACCTTTTCCGAATCGTGACCTGTAACAGTAAGTTTCATAACACGTGTTTCTTCTGCGGGAGAAACGGCAATTTCATATCCGTTGAGTCCGTTTTCAAGTCCGAGATTCTTTGCAACAGTACTTGTAACACTACGGCTTGTTGCGATAACACTATAGTCAAGTGCCAGCTTTTCGTAGTATGTAATGATGGAGTTATTGTCCGAATCATTTTCCTCAACCGGAGCCATTACATAGAACGTTGTAGTTGCAGTATATTCTGATTCGAGTACAAAATAGTTTACATATCCGCCCACAGCACCAAAAATGATGGTAACTACCAGAATCAACGGTATAAGCTGAATCAGCGATGTCATAAGTCTTTTTCCGGTCATTGATATATCTTCCTTTCAGTCAATCATAATATGCCTCATCCATTGTATCACAAAACTCTTTAAAAATCAACTTAATATTTATTGTAAAAAATTAATACCTATGAAAAATCATCGTTTATTCTCTTCAGATTTTCAAAAGCCAAAAAACACACCTTGAAACACTCATTATAATCAGAATTTTTCACAAAAAATCTCAATTCATCCGCATTATTTTCTAACTCATCAAGTTCGTTGCGAGGAATAAAAATATATAAAACTGTCTTTTTTTCTTCAAGAAGTGCCACTGCTTTTTCCACTTTCACCCTGTAAAGTTTTTCGTTTTTTTCTTTCACCAGACACTCTTCAAAAGCAGAACAGAGTTCATCCGTTGCATCCGATATGATAAACTTTTCCGCAACACAGAAAATTATTGCCGCCGAAAGCATCGACACAGCAATTATAAGCCTTTTCATATACTCAATCCTTCCTTTGGAATAATAACTTTATTCCCGCTTTTATCAAGCATCAGCAGCATAACGTGGGAAATGTGAATTTTTTCTTCTGCCAGAATACTGTCAATGCGTGATTTGCTCGTTCCGCAGATTGAAAAATTTGAATAAATATACTTTCCGTCTGCCACCACAACTACCGGCAGACCTTTTTCTTCTGCTTTTCTGCCGAAAGTATTCAATGTAAGAGGCTTTTTGTCTTCCCTGAGCATAACACTCAATGAACCGTTTGTTTCAACCACTGCGTACTCAACATCAGAAATATCAAAAACATCTTTTTGCCTGAGTGCTTCCATAAGGTCATCTATTGAGAAGCGTATTTCTTTAAGCGCGTTAATGTCAAGTTTACCTTCTTTTATGATATAAACGGCGTTACCTTCCACAATGCGACGGAATTTTCCGCTTTTCAGAGCAATACATGAGGAAATTATTTCAAGAGAAACCAGCATTACTACTCCCATAAGTGAATTGATAAGAGGTTTTTCCGTATCATTCACGGAAGAAGCTGCAATTTCCGAAAGAATAATTGTAATAACAAGTTCTGTAGGCTGAAGCTGTCCGATCTGCCTCTTCCACAACAAACGTACAGCTATAACAATAACAAAATATATAATAAAAGTTCTCACAAGAACCACCGACATACCAAAACCTCCTAAAAAACTCATAAATAGTTTCTCTCAAGAGGCACAAAATATGTTAAAAAGATAAAAAATCAACAAAACAAAA
>JAZQKN010000021.1:0-36422 GCA_045542175.1 Acutalibacteraceae bacterium
ATGACTTCTCATCCTAAGGACTGCACTCACGAGCTTATCGAAACCATGGCTTCGTGCGAAAAGGTTGCAAGGCATCTCCATCTTCCTTTCCAGAGCGGAAGCAACAGGGTGCTTGACGCAATGAACAGACGCTACACAAGAGAGAAATATCTCGACTTGCTCAGATATGCTTATAAAGTGATGCCCGATCTTTCGGTAACGAGCGACGTTATCGTCGGTTTTCCCGGGGAAACTTACGAGGAATTCCGCGAAACCGTAACGCTTGTTGAAGAGGCCGGTTTCACCTCGATGTTCACTTTCATCTTCTCTTCAAGAGAGGGTACAAAGGCCGCAACAATGCCCGACCCCGTTTCAAGGGAAGAAAAAGGCAAGTGGTTCAGAGAATTGCTTGATGCCCAGGAAAATGTTGCCGCTAAGCGTACCGCTTCAATGGTTGGCAAAACGTATAAGGTGCTTTGCGAAAGTGTAGCCAAAAACGGTATGATTGAAGGCAGAACACAGGGGAATATTATAATCGAATTCCCCGCAGACCAAAGCGTAATCGGCTCTTTCAGAGAGGTAACGGTTACGGAATCGCTCACGTGGATTCTTCGCGGCGAGCTTAATTAAGTTAATACGGCAGTATTATAAATATTTTATTTCAGTTAGGAGAAACAAAAATGGACGTAATCGCAAAAGCAAGAGAACTCGGTGCACTCCTTCAGCAGGATGAACGTTATCTTAAGCTTATTGAAGCTCAGAAGGCTAACGAAGCAGATACCGAACTCAATGAACTCATCGCAAGAATTCAGCTTGTTCAGATGTCATTCCAGCACGAAGCAACAAAGGAAGACAAGAACGAACAGAAGCTTGAAGCTTATGATAAGGAATTCGGCGAACTCTACACAAAGATTATGGCAAACCCCAATATGAAGGCTTATGAAGATGCAAGAGCTGAAATTGACAAGCTTATGAACTACATCACAAGCATTTTTGCTCTTTGCCTTCAGGGTGAAGACCCCGCAACCTGCGAACCTCAGCAGGAACACAACTGCGGCGGCGAATGCTCAAGCTGCTCAGGCTGTCACTAAGAAAGAAACGGCAAGGGAGCCGTAACAGGCTCCCTGCGGGATTTTTTGAAAGGTAAGGTAAACAAATGGCAGAGTTAACCCCTATGATGAAGCAATATTTCGAGATAAAAAAGAATTATCCCGACACAATTCTTATGTTCCGTCTCGGCGATTTCTACGAGATGTTTTTTGACGATGCAAAGCTTGTATCGGCTGAACTTGAGCTTGTGCTTACAGGCCGTGACTGCGGTCAGGAAGAGAGGGCGCCTATGTGCGGCGTACCTTTCCACAGTGCGGATTCTTATATTGCGCGTCTTGTCGCAAGGGGCTATAAGGTAGCTATCTGCGAACAGCTTGAGGACCCCGCACTTGCAAAGGGCCTTGTAAAGCGTGACGTAACAAGGGTGCTTACTCCCGGTACGGTTATTGAAAGCACAATGCTTGACGAGGGCAAAAATAATTTCCTTGCCTGCATCTTTGCTTCAAAAGAGGGAGTGGGTCTTTGCTTTGCCGACGTTTCCACAGGCAGCGTTCACGTAACGCAGCTTGAAAGCAAAAATCCTCAAAAGCAGATAATTAACGAGCTCGGCAGATTTATGCCCAGTGAAATTATTATCAATTCAGACGTGATAAAGCTTACACAGGTAACGGATTTTGTGAAAAGCAGACTTCAGTCATCCTGTGATTTGCTTGACGATGAGTGCTTTGACCTTTCAAAAGCTTCCGCAACCGTTTTAAGGCATTTCAATATCAAGGCTCTTTCAGAGCTTTCGCTTGAAAACTCGCTTGCGGCTGTTTCGGCGCTTGCCGCTTCGCTCGATTACTTAAAGAGCGTTCAGAAAACAGAGCTTGAAAATATTAAAAATATCGATTTCTACGGTGAAAGCAGTTTTATGCGTCTTGACGTTTCAACTCTTCGTAACCTTGAAATCACCGAAACAATGCGTAACAGAGAAAAAAGAGGCTCGCTTCTCTGGGTGCTTGATAAAACCAAAACCTCAATGGGTAAAAGAAAGCTCCGCACCTGGCTTGAGCAGCCGCTTATCAATATTGCGGGCATAACCAAACGCCACAATGCGGTTTCGGAATTCGTTGAAAATCCGATGCTCCGCGAGGACGTTGTTTCGGCACTCACAGGCTGTCAGGATATGGAGCGTCTTATAACCCGAATAGCTTACGCAACGGCAAACGCAAGGGAGCTCAAGGCTCTTTCGTCAACTCTTTGCAGACTACCCGAAATCAAGAGTCTTATTTCCGTTTGCAAAAGCTCGCTGATTTCCGAAATCAGCTCGTCAATTTATACTCTTGACGAAATCGCCGCTTTAATCGAAGAAGCGATTGTTGACGAGCCTCCGTTTTCTGTTCGTGAGGGCGGAATGATTAAAGACGGCTTCAACGAAGAGCTTGATTCACTGCGTGACATCGTTAACAACGGCAAGGGATATATTGCCGATATTCAGCTTCGTGAACAGGAAAAAACAGGCATCAAGAAGCTTAAAATCGGTTATAACCGTGTTTTCGGTTACTATATCGAAGTTTCAAACTCGTTCAAAGAGCTTGTTCCCGATGAATATATCAGAAAGCAGACTCTTGCTAACTGTGAGAGATACATAACACAAGAGCTTAAAGAGCTCGAATCCAAGGTGCTCGGAGCACAGGAAAGAATTGTCCGTCTTGAATACGAAATTTTCGATTCTGTCAGAAAGAAAACCGCAGAGCATCTTTACGAAATCCAGAAAACCGCAAGTGCGGTTGCTTCGCTTGATGCGCTTGTTTCTTTTGCAAAGGTTGCAAGCGAAAACAATTATTGTTGCCCGTCAATGAATGCAGGTAATATGATTGATATTTCCGACGGCAGACATCCCGTTGTTGAAAAAATGCTGGATTCTCCGTTTGTTCCCAACGATACAAAGCTTGACTGTGCGGATAATCGCTGTGCAATCATAACAGGCCCCAATATGGCGGGTAAATCAACCTATATGCGACAGGTTGCGCTTATCTGTCTTATGGCACAGGCTGGCAGCTTTGTTCCCGCCGCCTATGCAGAGCTTTGCGTTGTTGACGGCATATTTACAAGAATCGGTGCATCCGATGACCTTTCATCGGGCTCGTCAACATTTATGGTTGAAATGAACGAGGTTGCCGATATTCTCAAAAACGCAACGTCAAAGAGCCTTATTATCTTTGATGAAATCGGCAGAGGTACCTCAACCTTTGACGGAATGAGTATTGCAAGAGCCGTACTTGAATATGCGGCAGATAAACGCAAGCTCGGAGCAAAAACACTCTTTGCAACTCACTATCACGAGCTTACCGAGCTTGAGCAGTGCGTTGAGGGTGTAAAGAATTACAGTATCGCCGTTAAAAAGAGAGGCGATGACATAACCTTCCTTCGCCGTATTGTCAACGGCTGTGCCGACGGCAGCTACGGTATCGAGGTTGCAAAGCTTGCGGGCGTGCCTTCAAGCGTTGTTGAAAGAGCAAAGGTTGTTCTCAAAGAGCTTGAAACAGACGGTATAAGCAGACCCGTGCCTGTTTCAATGCCCGATGCCGAAGAAGAAATGCAGATTTCGTTCGGCAATTCCAATGCAAACGATATTGTTGAAAAGCTTAAAAACATTGACGTGAATACTCTGACTCCGATTGAAGCTATGAGTATTCTCTATGACCTGAGCAAACAGGCAAATAACTGATAAAAGGAGGAGTTTCCTATGCCGAAAATAAATGTGCTTTCAAAACAGCTTGCGGAGCTTATTGCCGCAGGTGAAGTTGTTGAGCGTCCCGCCTCGGTAGTCAAGGAGCTTCTCGAAAACTCAATCGATGCGGGTGCGGATTCCGTTACGGTTGAAATCAAAAACGGCGGAATTTCATACATACGCATAACCGATAACGGCTGCGGCATTTCAAGAGAAGATATCAGAGACGCTTTTGTCAGCCACGCAACAAGTAAAATCTGCGTTGAGGATGACCTCAACAGCATAATGACTCTCGGCTTCAGAGGTGAAGCTCTTGCGAGCATAAGTGCGGTTGCAAGGGTTGAGGTTATGACCTGCACCCCCGAAGAAAAAATCGGCACACGCTACGTTATCGAAAGCGGCGAAGAGCAGCTTTGCGACGATGCGGGCTGTCCGAAGGGCACAACGATTATCGTAAGGGATTTGTTTTATAAAACCCCCGCAAGAATGAAATTCCTCAAAAAGGATATCACTGAAGCAAATGCGGTTGCGGGCGTTGTTGACAGAATTGCCCTTTCTCATCCCGAGGTTTCAATCCGTTTTATCCGTGAAGGTAAACAGGTGCTTGTTACAAGCGGCAAGGGCGATTTACTCACCTGTACCAGAGAGGTTTACGGTAAGGAGTTTTCCGATACGCTCATTCCCGCTTTCGGTGAAACGGGCGGAGTTAAAATCAGCGGATTCATTTCAAAACCCGTTGCCGCAAGACCCAACCGAAATATGCAGTTTTTCTTCATCAATAACCGCCTGATAAAAACCGGTACGGGCAGTGCGGCACTCAGCGAAGCTTACAAGAATTCGATTATGGTCGGCAAATTCCCGTCGTGCGTGCTGAATATCGAAATTAATCCATCACTTGTTGACGTTAACGTTCATCCCGCAAAAACAGAAGTCAGATTTTCTGATGAACGTGTGATTTTCAATGCGGTTTATTTTGCATGCAAAAACGCTCTTACAGCGGGGGATTCACCAAAGCAGATTAAGTACGAGCCTGTAAAGGATTTTTATAAAGCACCCGAAAAACCCGCAGAGCAGATAGAAATAAAAGAAATTGAAAAACCCGAGCCAAAAAGGGATTTCTGGCAGCATATTCCCGTAAGCAAGCCTGAGACTGTGCCCGCGGTGAAAATAACAATTCCCGAGGTCAGACCCGAAACCTCAACTCCCGTTTCGGTTGTAAGCGCACCGAAGCAGGAAATAAAAACGGAATCAACGGAAGATATTTTACTCAGAAAGCCTTCCGTTACGTTACCCGAAACCAAAGCTCCCGAAACGGAAAAAGAAGAAATCGTTCCCGAAAAGAAAGCTGAAAACGTTTTCTGTGAGGAAGAATTTCTGCTCATCGGTGAAGCTTTCAGAACCTATATTATGTGCGAATACAAGGGCAAAATGGTTATCATCGATAAACACGCCGCCCACGAACGCATAATTTACGAAAAGCTCAGAGCCGAAAACGGTGAGCGTACTCCGCAGATTCTTTTATTGCCTGTAACGGTGACTTTGAGCAAGGAAGAATATGCGGCAATAATTGAAAACCTTGATCTTGTAAACGAAGCCGGCTTTGAGGCTGAAGATTTCGGCAACGGATGCGTTATTGTCAGAGAATGCCCGATGGAGCTTTCTGCTGACGACGTTGAAGAAGTAATCAGCGAAATCGCAGGCAGATTCGTTGATAAAAAACAGGATGTTATGTTTGAAAAACTGGATTGGATTTACCATTCCGTTGCTTGCAGAAGTGCAATAAAAGCGGGCAATTTCACGTCGCGTCTTGAAATGGAGCGTTTCGCAAAGCAGCTCCTTTCAATGCCCGATATCCGTTACTGTCCGCACGGCAGACCTGTTTTGATTGAAATGACAAAAAGAGAGCTGGAAAAGAACTTTGGCAGAATCTAAAATTCCTTTAATTGCGATAGTCGGCCCGACAGCTTCGGGCAAAACCTCGCTTGCCGTTGAGATATGCAAACGCATAAACGGCGAGGCGGTTTCTTGCGACTCGATGCAGATTTATAAAGGAATGGATATAGCAACCGCTAAACCCACGCCGGAAGAAACGTGCGGAATACCGCATCATTTAATCGGCTTTCTTGAGCCTGATGAGGTTTTCAGCGTTGCAAAATACTGCGAAAGTGCAAAGCAGATAATTGAAGATATATATTCAAAAGGCAAAAGGGCAGTGCTTGTCGGCGGCACGGGGCTTTATTACAGCTCGCTTGTCGATAATGTCGAATTCTTACCCGAAGACACTGATTTTGCTTACCGCGAGGAGCTTAAGAAACGTGCGGAAACACAGGGCGCACAGGTTTTGCTCGATGAACTTGCGGCAATTGACCCCGAAGCCGCTTCAAGGCTTCACGCAAACAATCTCGGCAGAATTATAAGAGCGCTTGAGATTTATAAAACAACAGGAAAAACAATCACAATGCAGAATAAGGCGTCAAAAGCAAATCCTTCTCCGTTCAGAACGGTTACGGTTTGCCTTGATGCACGTGACAGACAGTTTCTTTATAACAGAATCAATCTTCGCGTTGACCTGATGCTTGAAGCGGGTCTGCTTGAAGAAGCAAAAGCTTTTTATGAAAATCCTCTTGGCAGAACGGCAAAGCAGGCGATCGGTTATAAAGAACTCAATCCGTATTTTGCTGGAGAAAAAACACTTGATGAGTGTATTGATAATTTAAAAATGCAAACCAGACGTTACGCTAAACGTCAGCTGACGTGGTTCAGGCGTGACGAGAGAATAAAATTTGTTTATATTGATGATTATGCAGATTTGAATGAACTTGCAGATGCGGTTATGAAAATCATAAAGGAGAGTGAGAAGTAATGGGAACACGAAACAGGCTTTTAAAAATTCTTGCCGCAGCTTCGGCTTTGATAATCGTTGTTTTCTTTGCAGCTGAAATATACAATCTCACAACCCGAGCTATTTCAACGCAGACTGCTTATGAGCAGACCGTTCTTGAAACCGTTGATGCAGAAATGTACGTTATCAGGGATGAAACGCTGCTTGAATCCACCGCTTCGGGCACCTTTGTTCAGGTTGCGGATAACGGCGAAAGAGTCAGCCGCGGCAGTACGATAGCGGCATTCTTCAACAGCGAAACTGCCGCTCATAATTACGTGAAAATAGAGTCGCTGAACGATAAGCTTGAAGTTTATAGGGCGATTGAAAGCCAGACAAGGCTTGAAAACGTTGACGTTGAAAAGCTTCAGAATCAGGCTAAAAACAGTTTTGACGATATGCTTGATGCGGTTTACAATAACGATTTTTCAAATCTTGATGAACTTAAGCTTTCTTATAGCGAAAACGTTTCCAAAAGACAGAAATCGCTCGGTCAGGAGGTTGACTGCTCCGCAAAAATAACCGAGTTGAACAGTCAGATTGAGTTTCTTCAGAAGAACGTAACTCCAGGTTCAATTATTACTGCGGAAAATTCGGGATATTACGTAGGCTCAGCAGACGGATTCGAAAATCTTCTGACGGTTGAAGATATTGATTCGCTTACGGTCGATAAACTGAATTCCGCTCTGAAAGCTGAAAAAGCTGAAATATCAAAGAATTCAATCGGAAAAATCATTAACGGATATAACTGGTACGTGGCAACGGTTATCGACTCTGCAAAGGCAGTGAGTATGAGTGACGGGAAGAGCGTTAAACTTGTGCTCGGAGATTCAACGGAAGATACCGTGCAGACAACAGTCTATTCTTTAGAAACCGTGAAGGATAACAAAACCCTTGTTATATTCAAATGCAACCTTATGAATGATAATCTTGCTTCGTTGCGTAAGGTCAGCGGTAAGGTTGTTATTAACGAGCATACAGGTCTTAAGATAAGCAGAGATGCGGTCAGATTTGACGAAGAAGGAAATGCAGGCGTTTACGTGCGCAGAGCCAACATCGTTAATTTCCGCAGCCTGAATATCATATACAGTGAAGAAAGCTTTGTTGTAGCCGCGGATTCAGAGAAATTCAAATCAGATTATCCGCATCTTAAGCTTTACGACGAAGTTATTATTTCGGGAAAGGAGTTAAGCAATGGAATGGTTATCGGATAACGAAAGATTCACGGCGATTGAAGAGAATCTTAAGATTATCAACAACGATATTGCCGAAGCCGCAATCAGAAGCGGAAGAAAGCCTGAAGACGTTTTTCTTATGGGCGTAACCAAAACCGTCGAGCCGAAATTCATTAATCACGCGCTTGAGTGCGGGGTTAATCTTATCGGTGAAAACAAGGTGCAGGAATTTCTTCTCAAAGAGCCTGAACTGAAAATGAATTTATGCAGTGCTCATCTTATCGGTCATCTTCAGTCAAACAAAGTCAAAAAGATTGTCGGCAAAGTGGATACTATACAGTCGGTTGATACGGTTGAAATTGCAAAAGAAATCGGTAAACGTTCTGCTCAGCAGGGAATAGTTACCAAGGTTTTGCTTGAGGTTAACGTAGGAAACGAAGAGAGCAAATTCGGTTTTACTTCCGATGAGCTTTTTGAAAAAGCGGCAGAAATTGCCGAAATTGAAGGCCTGACCGTTAACGGATTGATGTGCGTAGCTCCTATTTGTGAAAAAGATGCCGAAATTCGTTCGATTTTTTCAAATATGCACCGTATGTTTATTGACATCGGAGCTAAAAAAATAGATAATATAAATATGAATATTCTCTCGATGGGTATGTCGGGTGATTATGAAAATGCTATCCTTGAAGGCGCGAATCTTGTCAGAATCGGTTCAGCAATTTTCGGCGCAAGGATTTACAGATAATTAAGGAGGAATTATATTATGGGAATCATGGATAAGTTCAAGCAGTTTATTAACGTTACGGATGACGATTATATTGAGGGCGACAGCGGCTATGCTGACGATTTTGATTATGCGCCTTCATCTCCCGCATCAGCTCAGCCTGTAATGCAGCAGACAGCCCACACTTCAAGACACGACAGAGCAGCTTCAAACGTTGTTAACATCAACAATGCATCAAAGAATGCTTCGGCTCAGCAGCCCAAGCCTCACGTTGTGTTCCAGAAGATTGACAGATTTGAAGAGGTTGGCGAAGTTGCAGATATACTCAACGAAAAGAGAATAGTTATTCTCAATCTCGAAACCTGCCCCAACGATATTTCACAGAGAATTATCGACTTCCTTTACGGTGTTGCTTATGCAAATCACGGCGATTTTAAAAAGGTTGCAGGCAGAGCTTATATTATAACTCCCTATAACGTACCCGTTTCGGGTGAGCTTGTTGATGAAATTGCCGGTGCAGCAAGCGAATTTTAAGTGTTAACATAAGAGAGAGGACAGGTAAATATTATGCTTACTACAGAACAGATTTTGGGTGCAAAGTTTACTCCTGTAGCAAAAGGTGCTTACAGTGCGGATGAGGTTGAAGCTTTTGTAAGAGCAGTTGCAGATTCATACGATAAATCTCTTGCTGAAAATAAAGAACTTATCAAGAAAATCAGCATTCTTGCAGATAAAATCGAAAGCTACCGCAAGGATGAGGAAGCAATCAAGCTTTCTTTGCTTGACGCTCACCGTATGGCTGAAAACATCAGCAAAACCGCAACTGAAAAGGCTGATGCAAAAATAGAAGAAGCAGAAATCAAAGCAAAGGTTATTGTTGACGGTGCTACAAGACAGTCAACTGATATGATCTCGGAAGCAAGAGAAAAGGCAAAGGAAATTGTTGATAATGCAAGAGTTGCCGTTGCTTCACTCACAGAAAGAGCACAGAATGAAACAGAGCAGGCTATCACCGCCGCTCAGCAGAAAGCTGTTGAAATCGTAAACAGAGCTGAAAATCAGGCTAAAGAAATAATCGGTCAAAGCAAGACTGATTACGAATACTATACTGCAGAGCTTGCAAGAGTAAAGAAAGAAACAGCGATTTTCAAAGAAACGGTTGAGGTGCTTTGCAACAGCCAGCTCAAGCTTCTTGGCAGTATCTCCGATGCTATGGTAGCAACAGAGGAAGTTGAAGTAACAGTTGATGAAGAAGCAGCTGAAGAAACAGCTGAAGAAACAGTCGTTGCTCCTGTAATTGAGGAGCCCGTTGCCGAAGAGGTATCTGCACCTGTTGTTGAAGAAACGGCTGCTGAAGAAGTGATAGAAGAAGTTGTTGAAGCAGAGGAAGAAATCCTTGAAGTTCCCGACTTTGATGAAACATTGGAAATAACTGAATTGGAAGAAGATATTCCTGAAGTTGCTGATGAAGCAGAGGCAGAAGAAGATATTTTCAGCATTCTTGAAGAGCTTGATTTCGATGAAGAAACAGCTCCTGCTTCAAGCATTGACGATATCGCACCTCTCGCAGCTGAAGCTGACCCCGTTGCCGAAGCAACAGAGTCAGAAGCGGCAGAAGAGGTTAGCGAAGACCCTGAAGAAGGCGATGACGATGATTTTGAAGGTTTCCAGATTGACCTTGATTCATTGGATGATATTATAACAGACACTTCAGACGAAGAAGAAGAAATCACATCGTTCTTCAACGGATTATTTGACTGATAATTGAGAGGTTTTTATGTTTCAGGCAATTGTAACGGGCGTTATTATTATTCTGACGGTCATTGACCGCATAACAAAATATGCCGCTGTTTCAACAGTTAAGGTTAACGGACCTTATGAGTTCCTTTTCGGAACAATGCAGTTCCGCTATGCTGAGAATACGGGTGCGGCGTTCAGTATGTTTTCTGATAATACTCTTGCTCTTACGGTTGTTTCAGCGCTTGTTCTCATCGGATGTTACGTTTTCGTGATGAGCAGAAAGATAAAAAAACTCTTTCCGAATATCTGCCTGACTCTTATTATTTCGGGCGGTCTCGGCAACGTAATTGACCGTGCAATGTACGGATTTGTGGTGGATTTTATTGAACCGCTTTTCATTGACTTTGCCGTGTTCAATTTTGCCGATTGCTGCATAACCGTCGGAGCATTTATGCTTATCGGTTACGAAATATATGAGCTGATTGCAGAGCATAAAAATAAAAAGGCGTCAGAAAATGATTGAACCTATCACTGCAATTGAATATAACGAGCCTGTAACGGTTCTGGTTGATGAAGAATCGTCGGGGCAAAGAGCGGATAAGCTTTTGTCTTTGGTGCTTGCCGATTATTCAAGATCTTTCACGCAGAATCTTTTTGCGGATAATCTTGTTTCTTGCAAAGGCAAACCCGTTTCAAAAAGCTTTAAGGCGAAGGCGGGGGATATAATTGAATTCACCGTGCCCGAGCCTAAAATGCTCTCTCTTGAGCCCGAGAATATTCCTCTTGAAATAGTTTATGAAGACGGCGATTTGCTTGTTGTCAATAAACCCAGAGGAATGGTTGTTCATCCCGCACCGGGAAATTATTCCGGAACGCTCGTAAATGCGCTTTTGCATCATTGCAAAGGTAATCTTTCGGGTATAAACGGAATAATCCGTCCGGGAATCGTTCACAGAATAGATAAAGATACAAGCGGATTACTTCTTGTTGCCAAGAACGATTCAGCTCACGTATCACTCTCCGAGCAGATCAAGGCACACTCGCTCGCGAGGGAATACAGAGCCGTTATTCACGGTCATCTTAAAGAGCAGAGCGGCATCGTCGATGCTCCTATCGGAAGAAGTCCTTCTGACCGAAAGAAGATGTGCGTGACAGATAAAAACTCCAAGAATGCCGTTACACATTATGAGGTGCTTGAAGAATACAAGGAATTTTCTTTTGTAAAGCTTCGCCTTGAAACAGGAAGAACGCACCAGATTAGAGTGCATATGGCTTATCTCGGTCATCCTGTGGCGGGTGATCCCGTTTACGGGCCGAAGAACGGAGTTGCAAAGCTTAACGGACAGTGCCTGCACGCAGGGCTTCTCGGTTTTGTTCACCCAACAAGCGGGGAATTTATTAAAACGGAAGCACCGTTACCTGAATATTTCACTGATTTTCTCAGGAGAATAAAATAAATGGAATTCAAAAGAAAGAAAACGGTAAATAAAAAGGATTTTTCAAAATGGCTTATTGTTTCCGATATCGACGGAACGCTGAACACAAAGTTCAGAAAACTGCCTGAAAGAAACAGAAAAGCCATTGAAAAATACGTTGCCGCGGGCGGACATTTCACATTGGCTTCGGGAAGAAATCCTCAGTCAATGGAAAAGCATTTCAAGAATCTGCCTATTGCAGGCACTCCCGCAGTTGTTATTAACGGAGCGGGAATTTACGATTTTCAGAAAAAAGAAATGATTCATTTCAGTCCGATGAGCAATGAAGCGATGGCTCTTGCCATTGAGGCGGCAAAAAAGTTTCCGTTAGTTGACGTTTTGGTTGTAGCCAAGGACATAATATATATAACAGGAACAGGTTGGTTCGGTAAATTCTTCGTTTCATACGATAAGCTTGATAACAAGCATATCAGAGAAATAAACGACGTGCCGAAGGAGAACTGGGGAAAGGTTATTTTTTCGGGTCTTCCTTCTCACATCAGCAAAGTTAAGAAGTATTTTACGACTATGAATTCTCCCGAACTCACCCTTATGTCTTCATCGGTAGCAAGCTTTGAAATACTTGCCGCAAACACACATAAAGGCACGGCTGTTCTCAAGCTTGCCGAAATACTCGGTATTGCGCCCGAAAATACAGGCGCAATCGGAGATTATTTCAACGATTACGATATGCTTAAAAGCGTAGGAGTTGCCGCTTGTTGCGGTCAGGCTCCCAGAGAGCTCAAAAAGATTTCAGAATATGTAACCTGCCACTGTAACCACGGAGCAGTTGCAGATTTTCTTGAATACATTGAAAAGAAATAAAACAGGAGGTGGCTGCAATGGATGCAGTTATCAGAAAACAGTTAAAAATCAAAGCCTGTAAGGCAAGAATGGGTATTATCGAAGGTGTTTTCAATGCCAAATCGGGTCATCCCGGCGGTTCGCTTTCATGTGTTGACATTGTTACTTATCTTTATAACAACCATATGAATATCGACCCCCAGAATCCCAAGGATGAAAACCGTGACAGATTTGTTCTTTCAAAAGGTCACGCGGCACCCGCTCTTTATTCCGTACTTGCGCACAGAGGATTTTTCCCTGTTGAGGCTCTTAAAACTCTCAGAAAGAGCGATTCAATGCTTCAGGGTCACCCCAGTATGAAGTATACTCCCGGTGTTGATATGTGCACAGGCTCACTCGGTCAGGGCATTTCGACAGCTTGCGGTATGGCACTCGGTGCAAAGCTTGCAGGCAAGAGCTTCAGAGTTTTCACAATCCTCGGTGACGGTGAAATTCAGGAAGGTCAGGTCTGGGAAGCAGCAATGTATGCTTCGGCAAAGGGTCTCGACAATCTTGTTGCAGTTGTTGATAACAACGGACTTCAGATTGACGGCAAAATTTCAGAGGTTAACTCACCTTATCCCATTCCCGAAAAGTTCAAGGCTTTCGGCTGGAATGTAATTGAAATCGATGCTCACAGCTTTGATGAAATCGATGCAGCTTTTAACGCGGCGGCTGAATTCAAGGGTAAGCCCTCGGTAATCATCGCAAACAGCGTTAAGGGTAAGGGTGTTTCATTTATGGAAGACCAGGTTTCATGGCACGGCACTGCTCCCAATGCAGAGCAGTATGAGCAGGCAATGGCAGAGCTCAATCAGGCTCTTGCTCAGCTTGAAGCATAAGAAAGGATAGGTGAAAACAATGGCAGATGTAATCAAAACCGCAACCCGTGACGCTTACGGCAAAGCTCTTGTAGAGCTTGGCGGAATTAACGATAAAGTTGTTGTTCTTGACGCCGACCTTGCAGCGGCAACAAAAACAGGAATGTTCAAAAAAGCTTATCCCGAAAAATTCTTTGATTCGGGTATTGCTGAATCAAATATGATGGGTGTTGCAGCAGGTCTTGCCGCAACAGGATATACAGTTTTCGCAAGCACTTTTGCAATGTTTGCAGCAGGAAGAGCTTACGAGCAGGTAAGAAACTCAATTGCTTATCCTCATCTTAACGTTAAAATCGGCGCAACACACGCAGGTATTTCTGTTGGTGAAGACGGTGCAAGCCATCAGTGCTGTGAAGACATAGCTCTTATGAGAGCAATTCCCGGTATGGTTGTTATCAACCCCGCCGACGACGTTGAAGCAAGAGCAGCTGTTCTTGCCGCAGCGGAATATGAAGGTCCCGTTTATATGAGATTCGGCAGACTTGCAGTGCCCAGAATTTTTGACGAAGATTATAAATTCGAATGGGGCAAGGCAGTAATTCTTTGCGAAGGCACAGACGTAACAATCTGCGCAACGGGTCTTATGGTTAACGAGGCACTTGAAGCAAAGAAGCTTCTCGAAGCTGAAGGTATCAGCGCAGAAATCATCAACGTTCATACAATCAAGCCTCTTGATGCAGAAACCATTCTCAAGTCAGCTGCAAAAACAGGCGTTATTGTTACTGCTGAAGAGCACAGCGTAATCGGCGGTCTTGGCAGTGCGGTTGCAGAAGCTGTTTGCGAAAGCGGTAAACCCGTGCCTGTAATCAAGCTCGGTGTTAACGATGAATTCGGAAAATCAGGTCCTGCAGTTGAACTTCTTCATATTTACGGTCTTGATGCACAGAATATAGTTGAAAAGGCTAAGAAGGCAATTTCAATGAAATAAGAATCAATCGGCGGCTGCTCCGTTTTCGGAGCAACCGCCTTCGGAATATTACAGAGAGGTGCTTTATTTGGAAAAATCGGTATTTAAAACATTGCCTCGCAAAGCAAAAATCGGCATTATTGCCGGAATAAGTGCCGTTGCGTTAATTTGTTGCATTGTGTTGATTATCGTTCTTGTAAAAAATAAAAGCCCTGAAAATAACAGTATTCTTGTATATAAAAAGGGTAATGAGATAGTTGTCAGAATTAACGACAAAGAGAAAACAGTTGATAAGACTGCCGACGTTTTCAAGGCTGACGAAGAAAACGGCAGAGTGTTTTTTACCGTACAGTCCTCATATGACGAAGAGCTTTTTGATTTGTGTTATCTTGAGTTAAAAAAAGGCGAGATTTCCGATTCAAAGCTTATTGACTACGGCATTGAAAATGAATATGAAATTTCAGAAGGTAAAATATTTTACCGTAAATATAATAAAGACGCGGCGGCTTATGACGGTTGCGTGAGTGACGTTGAAAGCAAAAAGATAAAAGTGTTTTCAGGCAACGTCGAAAGAATCTATCCGCTCAAGGGTGACGAGTGCGTTTACTTTACGAAAATTCACGGTCAGAACAGAGTAATCTATAAGTATAACGGAGGCTCTTCAACGGAGTTTTGCAGAGAAGTGTCTTCGGTTTCATATTATCCCGAAGCGGAAGCTCCCCATATTATTTTTGAAAGACAGTCGGGTACAGGTGCCGAGGTTTCGGAGCTTTATATCGCTTACGGAGAATCGTCACCCGAGATGATTTGCGATACGGCGAGTGAAGTTTTCTACGAAAGCTATGAGCCGGGCGGCAATCTTTATTATTTCACAACTTCACAGGAAAGCGTTTCGTGGAGCTACGTTATTTCTGACGAGTATGCTGAAAGTGACAAAACAATGACCGAACCCAAAAGAGAAGATTTTCTTTCTTTTTTCGGTATATCAATCGAATATAACAAGGCGTATATCGAATATCAGGATAAAATGATCCGCGACGAAATCAGAGCGGCACTCAATAATACAGTTGCTGAAAACGGAATGAATATTCCTGTTTACACTGCTTTTGCTTATAATGCAGACGGTGTACACAAGGTTGCAGAAAATCTTGACCCGTCAAGAGTTTATTCTGTTGCGCCGAAAGGGGCGCCGCAGATAGTTTTTGAGCGCGTTGACGTGAAAGCCGATGCAACCGATATGGCAACACTTTCGCAAATTGCGGCAAGAAGCGGTATGGATGAGGTTATTACGTATGCGTGTAATATTATTCAGACAAGTGCCGAATCAAAGGGTATGATGCTTGCTGTAAGCGATGATAAAAACGGCAAGAGCTTCAGTCTGAGCGAATACGATAAAAGCAAAACTCAGTTTGCATTTTCAGATAACGGTAAATATCTGTTTGCCATTGTAAGAGATAATCAGGGCGGCAGATACTGTATCTATTCCAACGCTCTCAACGGCACGGTAGCACCCGATTCAAACGTTACGGTTTCAACAAACGTTATTGATTTCCGTACGGGTGAAAACTCCGTTGTTTATCTCAAAACGGATATCGGCAAAACTTCGGGTGACGTTTTCAGCTTCAACGGCGGAAAAAACCGAAAAATCTGCAATTCGGCAAGTGCTTTCAGAGTTGATTTGACCGATAATGTATATTCAATGAAAAACTACGATGAGCGCAGCGAAAACCCCGTTGCAGATTTTTACTGTGATTACGAAGGTGAAGAGATTCTTATTGATAAAAACGTAACGGTTTCAAGCTTCAATTCAACCGACGGCAAAGCGGTTTATCTTGCCCAAAACGGTGACACAACTGTTTTGAAGATTTATTCAGACGGAAAATCTGCAGAGATTTGCGAAGGAGCAACGCAGATTATATTATTCAGTTGAAAGGATTTTAATTATGGAAAATCAGGTGTTGAAAAAAAGTTTTATGGGCGGCTTTAAAAAAGAAGGCGTAATCAATTATGTTGAACAGCTTCAGGCAGAGATTTACCGTCTGAAGAATGAGCTTGCAGAGAAAAATTCCGACATAGCGGAGATTGAAACCGTTAAAAAGGAAAATGCTGCAATGGAGGCTGCGATTTCTGAATATAAGGCTGAGATTGCAAAGCTTAATGCAGATATCAAAACGGCAAGAGATGAAAACGCACAGGAAATTGAAGCTTGCAAGGCTGAAAATGAAAGACTTACCGCTGCTATTGAAGCATCGGAAGCCGAACATAAAAAAGAGCTTGATGAATGTAAGGCTGAATATAATGAAAAGGTTAAGCTTTTTGAAGAAAAGATAGCTTCGATTGAAGAAAAGTTTCAGACTATTGAATCCTGTTGCTCAAAGCTTGAGGATACGGATTTAAGAATTGATGCCATTCTTTCAAACGCAAAGCAGGTAAGCCAGAAGGCAAACAGTGCGGTAGTTAACGCTTCAAAAACCGTTTCAGAAGCCAATGAAAGACTTAAAACTGCTTGCTTTAACTATGAATCATCGGCAGCTGAGCTTAAGTCGGGCGTTGAAAATCTTCTTTCAATTCTTGATGAGCTTTCGGGTATTGAGGCGTAAAATGGCAGTATATAATATTGATATTGAAAACATAAAAAGCTATGCAGACGTGCTCAGAGCGGGGGATATAGTCAATCTCATCGGCACGGTTTATACTTCTAGAGATGCGGCGCATAAAAGAATGTTTGAAATTCTTGATAACGGCGGCGAAATGCCGTTTGAAATCAACGGTGCCTGTATTTATTTTGCGGGACCCACACCCACTCCCGAAGGAATGGTAATCGGAAGTTGCGGGCCTACAACTTCAGGCAGAATGGACCCGTTTTCACCCCGTCTGCTTGATTCAGGGCTTGCGGCAATGATTGGTAAGGGACCGAGAAACAAGGCGGTCTGCGAGGCTATAAAGCGAAACAAAGCGGTTTACTTTTGCGCAATTGGCGGCGCGGGTGCTTTGTGTGCCAAGGGCATAACCGAATGCGAAGAAATCGCCTTCAAAGACCTCGGTTGCGAGAGTGTTAAAAGATTAAAACTGAATAATTTTTCCGTTGTGGTTGCAATTGATGCAAACGGCGGAAACCTGTTTGAATAAAAAGAACCCCAAACCGAATCGGTCTGGGGCTTTTTTATTGCTTTTTGGACTTTGTAAACTGTGAGCCGACAATTGAGCAAACCGCTCCGAAAAGTACACCTTTAAGTGCGCCAAAGAAGAGCGTGAAGGTTAAAACGGCAAGGAAACAGGACATTGACGGAACGTCTTTGAAAACGTTTTTGAGCTGTTTCCATTTAACACTCTGCCAAGCACCGACAATCAGAATTACCGCACAGGAATGAACGGGAATTCTTGCAATGTAGCCGTGAAGGAATATTGTTACCAGAATAATCAGCACTGCAGCGGGAATGCCCGCAAAAGAAAAATTCTTGTAAGTCTGTGACTTACAGGGGAGGTAAACTCCCGAAAAAGCAGTGCACAATCCGTTTGCGACGCCTGTTGCGGCATAGTCAAGATTACCTGGTGATTTGGTATCTGCGATTGAATAAGCCATTGTAACGTATAAAGCAATTCCCGTTACCAACGCAACGCCGATATGAGGAAATTCTCTGAATACAGGGAAAAAAGTTTCTGAAGCGTTGAAGCTGAATCCCGCTTCGTTGATAGCTGTTTTTGTATGTGCCGGATTGAGGAAAAGGTTGAGAATAAGTGTACCCAGCAAAGCAACAAACGGTGCTCTGATAATTTTATCAAACTTTTTAAACTTTCTCGGATAGGTAACCATTATAACCAGAACGATTGTACCGTAAAGCACGCCTCTCCAGTTAGCGTGAAATCCGAGTGAAGCATAAGACCTGAGCATTTCTCCGACGGTGTTGCCCGTTGCGCCTATTCCGAAATAATTTGTGGTTTCAAGAACGGTTATGTTGATTGCGGTTGAAATCATAAGAGCTGAAATTGCGGGCTGAAAAATCAGTTTTTTGATGTTCAGACCGAGAACAGCCGAAACAATCAACAGCACTCCGCAAACGCCGATTCCCGCCGCTACGGTTGACATTCCGTAAAGTGAGTAAGTATATGCCACAACCGAGTATGAAAGGAAAACGGGCATCAGGTATTTGGTGTTCTGCGTAGCGATTAAAACGCAGGCGATAGCCGCTCCGATTATACCCGCAAGCGTTCCCATTCCCGAGCAGACAGCCATACTGATTGCAATGGGAAGAACGGCTGTAAGCCTGTATGCTGATTCACGTGAAAATGAATTCAGAGTTAAGTTGTTCTTTATTTTCAATTATAAAACCTCAATCTTAAACAATATAAAATAATATTACAATAAAAGTTGATACTATACAAGCTTTTTTTAAAAAACTTTTCGTTTTTCTATAGTCAAACAGAAAAATTTGTGATAAAATACTATGGATATTATAATGGTGGAGTATCGTATGAAAAATAAAAAGAACCCCAAAAAGATTGCAACGTGGATAATTGTTCCGCTTATGCTTGCTATATTCGTGCTTGATATTATAACGGTTGCTTTGAGCAATCATTATGCAAAAAGATATACCGTTGAAAAAGAAACCTATACTTATGCAAACGGCAATGACAGAATACATTTTCTTAACACTGCAAATTCAGATGCAATTCTGCTTGAAAGCAACGGAATGTTCGCTTTGATTGATTCGGGAGAGGGTGATAACAATCCCCGCCGAAGCACGCCCTATGAAGGCTACGAGGATGAAGTTATTGCTTATCTCAAAAAGGTTGCAACCAATGAAAGCGGCAAGGTTGAGCTTGCGTTTATCCTTGGTACACACTGTCATTACGATCACGTTGGAGCTTTCAAACCGATAATTCAGGATAGTGAAATTCTTATCAGCAAAGCCTATTTCAAACCCTTTGACCCTGAAATTGCCAAGGATTACGAGGTTGATTCGTGGCATATTGATTCGGTTTATAACGATATAGTTTCGGCTCTTTCTGAGCGTGGTATTTCCTTGGTAAGCGACCTTCCCGAAACTCTTCAGTTCGGTGATTTTGAGCTTGAACTTTTCAACCGTGTTAATTCACCTGAGCTTGCTGGCAACGGCGAAAATGCCGCTAGCGTAGGCATTAAAGTTACAAAAGGCAAAAAAACAGCTTTTCTTGCAGCTGATTTTACCCGTCCGTCGGGACTTGAGAAGCTTTACGGCGATGAGATAGGTGATATCGATTTGCTCAAAGCCGGTCACCACGGTTATTACGGCTCGTCTTCACCGTCTTTCCTCAAAAAGCTTTCACCCGAGCTTGTTATTGTAACAAACCAGCTTGGCAAGGTTTACCCAAACGTTAAATGGAACTTCACAATGAGTGCAAAAGTTCCTTTCTATGCAACATATGACAACAACGGAATTATTGCTTCGTTCACAGACGACAACAGAATCGTTCTGAGCGGGGATATACATTAAATTTTAAACTTTTCTTAAGAAACGTTTTATTCATTGACTTTTATAATAATAACTGATAATATATATCGGAATTGTTTTTGAAAGGTATTTTTATACTATGAGTATTAATTGCTACGATTATTTGCTTGAAAGCTATAAAAGAAACGGTGATTATACCGCGGCAATAGCATTTGGAAATAAAGTATGTTTTTCCGAGTTTATGCATGATATTGATGCAATTGCGGGCTATATGACCAAAATCGGCATCAAGAAAGGTGATGCGGTAACGGTATTTCTGCCGACCCTTATTCATGCTTTTACTTCTTTCTATGCACTTAATAAACTCGGCATAATTGCAAACATAGTTCATCCGCTGACCTCACCCGAGGGCTTGCTTGAAAGCATTGAAGCATCCGATTCAAAGGCTGTTTTTATGCTTGATATTCTTGCCGAAAAATATTCGGAAGCAGTAAATAAAGCCGGTATTCCCTGCATTATCTGCTCAAACTCCGACTACGTTTCAGCAGCTCTGACTCTGCCTTTCAACGTTTTTGAAAAGGTAAAGGGTAAGGGTCTTAACGAATTCAAAAACAGTATCAAATATAAAAAGGTTATTTCAATTGGCTCAAAGATTAAAACCGATTCAACCCGTGACGGCGATGCAATTGCCGTTTATCTTCACGGCGGCGGCACAACGGGCAAAAGCAAAACGATTATGCTCTCAAGCTTCAATATCAACGCAATTGCCGATAAGCTTGAGCCTCTCGATGATGACCACAAGCCTGGTTCGGAATGTTCGCTTGTTGTTCTTCCTATGTTCCACGCATTCGGTCTTGCAGTTGCAATGCATTATCCCATAACACATGGCTTTACGCTTCTTCCCATGCCGCAGTTTTCTCCCGAAAAAGCAAATAAAACGCTTAAGAAGTATAAAGTATCATTCCTTCTCGGCGTTCCCAATATGTATAAGAAAATGTATGAGGATAAGAATTTCTCAGGTCCTCATCTCAAGAATCTCCGTCTTGTTTTCTGTGGAGGCGATTTTCTCCCCGAAAAGCTTGTTAAGGACTTCAACGGTGTAATTGCTCAGAATGGCGGTAAGGGTAAGCTCTTCAGAGGCTACGGTCTTACCGAGGTTGCATCGGTTTGTACAGTTAACAACTATAAAGACGTAAGAGCGGATTCAATCGGCAAGCCTCTTACGGGTATGACAGTTGAAATCTGGGACGAAATGAAGAATAAGCTTCCCGCGGGTCAGACAGGTGAAATCGTTGTTAAGGGCGATACCGTAATGCTCGGCTATTTCAACGGCGATAACACTGTCAGAAATGACGGCGTTTATACCGATAATAAGGGCGACAGATGGATTCTTACAGGCGACCTCGGTCATATGGATTCCGACGGATTTGTATATTTCACAGGCAGAAAGAAGCGTATGATTATCATTTCGGGCTATAACGTATATCCCGCCGATATTGAAAACGCAGTTCTTGAAATGCCTATCGTAAACGAAGCCTGTGCGGTACAGGGTTATCAGAAAAACAAACCTTGCGTAAAGCTTTGCGTTGTTCTTGCCGAGGGCGTGAACAAGGATAAGGCGGTTGATGAAATCCAGACCTACTGTAAAAAGCATCTTGCAAGATTCTCTTGCCCCAGAAAGATTGAAGTTATGGATAGCTTCCCCAGAACAAAGATGGCAAAGGTTGACTTTATGAAGCTTTCCGATAAGTACGATACAAAAGCATAAGAAAGGAAAATAACAATGAGCAAGCAGATAAGAATTCCCGAAAAGGGTGACGTTGTTGCACTTATGCACACAACCCTCGGTGATATAAAAATTCTTCTTTTCCCCGACGCAGCACCCAAGACTGTTGAAAACTTTACAACTCACGCAAAGAACGGCTATTATACAGGCATTATTTTTCACCGTGTAATTCCCGATTTTATGATTCAGGGCGGTGACCCCACAGGCACAGGCAGAGGCGGTGAAAGCATCTGGGGCAGCAGCTTCAAGGATGAATTCAGCGTTGACTACCATAACGTCAGAGGCGCACTTTCAATGGCAAACGCAGGCCCCGGCACAAACGGCAGCCAGTTTTTTATTGTTCAGGCTAAGGAAGTTGACAGCGGTCTTCTTGCACAGATGGAGCAGCTTTCAGACAGAGGCTTCCCCACAGAGTGCGTTGAAGATTATAAGGCACTCGGCGGCACACCGTGGC
Organism: Acutalibacteraceae bacterium; assembly: GCA_045542175.1. Lineage (GTDB taxonomy): Bacteria > Bacillota > Clostridia > Oscillospirales > Acutalibacteraceae > CAG-177. The sequence continues at coordinate 22,044 of JAZQKN010000021.1, forward strand.
TTGATTTCAAGCATACCGTATTCGGACAGGTTGTTGAGGGTATGGAAACCGTAGACGCCATTGCAGGCGTTAAGACAGGCTACGGCGACAAGCCCGTAGAAGACGTTGTAATCCTCGGCATCGACGTTGAAGAAATTGAATAAAAATTAACGGCACCTGTAATTGGGTGCCTGTTTTTTTACTGTTTTGTAATTCTTTGTAATTAACTGTAACTTGATTGTTTATCGATTTAATTATAATATGGAATTAATAAATATAATGGAGGGATAATATGAACAAGAAATCTTTTGTTTCTGTGTTATTATTGATTTCGCTTTTTTGTATGATGTTATCAGCTTGCTATAAAAACGGTAGTTCGGATATAACACAAAATGTTAATAATAAAACGGAAAGTGCTTTGCAAACAGTATCAGTGGAAAATGAAGAGAAAACAACAGAAAAAGAGTTAAAACCTATTTCTTCCGGTAATTTGAATATTAAAGATGGTAAATTTGAGATTTTTAAGACTGATTTTGAGAGCAGATACAGTGAAGATTTTTTAACTGAAATCAATTCATTAATCTCGTTAAAATTTGGCTATGAAGATTATTATAATTGGAATGGCGATGCGGAAAAAGTTGTAAACGAGCTGATAAACTGTTGTGTTTCTGCATCAAAGTTTCCTTTTAGGATGATAGAAACCGAAGATAAAGAACTTTTAAAAAAAGCGACAGAAGAACTTAGGGTTATTTTTGATGATGAGAGCATTAACATCACAAGCGGCATAGTAGAAATTGAAACATTAAATGCGTATATTAAAGATATGTTTGGTGAAAACGCAAGATCTTTTATGCCTGAAGATTTTGATGTTGCTGTAAAATATGATAAAGAAAAAATATTGTATGCAAATGAAAGCTATTCTTATATTACTTATTTACCACAAAGTGATTTGCTTCACTTTACCTCAAGAGAAACCGGTTTCAGTAGCTACAGTTCATTTATATATGATATAACAGAAAAAGATGGTGACTATATTGTATATACATTGGGTAAACTGGAAGATTATGGATTTGGACAAGGATTTGCTATGCAGCAAGCATATATGTTTGAATATTTAAACTGGGAAACAGGTAATCATATTCCTGCATTTGAATATACTGTCGGCGTGAGCGAAAACGGTGATTTGTATCTTAAGAGTGTTAATAAAAAATGTATATATGCAAAGGATTTTTGCGGCGATTATCGTGTGACAGCTGATACTGTTCTTTATGATAGACGAGTTTATACGCAGCCGTTTTATAGAGTTGACACAGTAAAAAAAGGAACGGTAGTAACAATCGGAAAAGACTATATTAAAGAAAATTATGAGTATATAGTTAATGAAGAATTTTCAGGATATATAAATCCTGATCATCTTGAAGAAATTGAATAAAAAAATAAGCAGGAAGTTTTTGCTTCCTGCTTTTCTTTATATATATTGAATTATTCAGCAAATTCGTTTTTGATTGCTTCAATAACATCATCAACATCTGATTTAACAACAAGCATTGCAATTTCAATTTCCGATGTTGTAATCATTCTTACGTCTGCATCAACGCTTGCAACAGCCTTGAAAACTCTTGCTGAAACACCGGGAGTGCCTCTCATTGCTTCACCGCTTACAGTGAGCTTGCAGTTGCCGCTGCTTACGCTGATTTTGGTTTTGGGATTAAGTGTGCGGAGATGTGAAGCGATTGAAAGCACGGGGATAAAGTCGCTGTCGCTTACCGTAAAAGAGAAGCCTGAGTTTGAGCCGCTGAGGGGAAACTGTGAAATCATATCAACGTCGATTCCCGCCTCTGCAATCATCTTGAAAACGCTTGCCATATGCGCAACGTCTGCAGGTGCATCACAGAGAGAAAAAAGAGTAACGTCTTCTGTTACAAAAATATTTTCAACAAGCTTCATTTTCATTCTCCTTATTATTTAAGCATTGCGGACATATCGTAAAGTCCCGCATCTTTGCCGCAGATGAATAACGCCGCGTTAACCGCACCCGTTGCGAAAAGCTCTTTGCTTCTTGCGGAGTGGGAAATTTTGATTATCTCATCGTGACCCGCAAAGATAATTTCGTGCTCGCCCGTGATTGTGCCGCCTCTGACTGCGTGAATGCCGATTTCATTCTTCGTTCTCTTTTCACGCTTTGACTGGCGGTCATATTCATAGTTTATATCGCCGCCGAGCTCTTCTTTGATAGCGTCGGCAATCATAAGAGCCGTGCCGCGGGGAGCATCTATTTTCTGATTGTGGTGCATTTCAACGATTTCAATATCGAATGAATCGCCGAGCACCTTTGCTGCTTTTTTAGCAAGCTCTGAAATAAGGTTAACGCCGAGCGACATATTTGCACTGAAGAAAACAGGAATTTTTTCTGCTGCCGATTTGATAAGAGCCTTCTGTGAATCATTAAGTCCCGTTGTGCAGATTACTGCGGGCTTACCGTGTTTAACGGCAAATTCAAGCAGACCGCCGAGTGCGGAAGGATTGGAAAAGTCAATAATAACGTCAGTTTTGTCGATTACGTCTTCGGAAACAAGAGCGGGTGAGCCGAAAACGGGATAATCGTAAAGCTTTTCGGCAAATATATCGATGCCGCCGACGATGTTGCAATCTTTAGTAACGGCAACGTTCATAGTAACTGCTCTGCCCATTTTTCCGTTGCAACCGCTTAATAAAATTCCTGCCATTTGATTTACCTCGTGAAGTTAATTATACAAGACCGTGCTTTGCAAGGCTTGCGCGAAGCTTTGCTTTGGCTTCGTCGGTCATTTCGTAAAGGGGAAGTCTGCAAGGACCAACGTCAAGACCCATCATATTCATAGCTTCCTTAACGGGAATGGGGTTAACGTCAACAAAAAGATTGTTGCAAAGGTCAAGATATTCAAGCTGAAGGTCACGGCTGCCCTTGAAATCGCCTGCAAGGAACTTTGCGGGGATATCGTGTGCAACCTTGGGAAGAATGTTTGAAAGAACCGAAATGCTTCCCTTACCGCCGAGTGACATAAGAGCGGTAACCTGATCATCGTTGCCCGAATATACGGAGAAATCTTCACCGCAAAGAGAAATTGTTTTTGCAACTGAAGAAATATCTCCGTTAGCTTCCTTTGTGCCTACGATTCTGGGATGCTTTGCAAGCTCAGCATAGGTTTCGGGAAGAATGTTAACGCCTGTTCTTGAGGGAACATTATAAGTGATGATGGGAACGCTTACTCTGTCAGCGATGTAGTTATAGTGAGCAATAAGACCTCTCTGTGAGGTTTTGTTGTAGTAGGGAGTAACAGAGAGAAGAGCGTCAACGCCTGCCTTTTCAGCTTCGTTTGAAAGCTTTACGGCATAGTTTGAGTCGTTTGAGCCTGTGCCCGCAATAACGGGGATTCTCTTGTTAACAACCTCTACTGTGTATCTGATAGCTTCCGAATGCTCATCGTGGTCAAGAGTTGAGCCTTCACCTGTAGTGCCGCAGATTACAATTGCATCTGTGCCGTTTGCAATCTGGTATTCAAGAAGCTCTGCAAGCTTGGGATAGTTAATCTTGTTGTCAGCGGTGAAAGGTGTAACGATTGCAACGCCTGCACCGGTAAAAACAGTCTGCTTCATAGCTGACTCCTTTCAAAAATTAAAACTCAATTAGTTCTTGGGATTGATGTAACCCTGTGCGCAAAGCTGTTCAGCCATAAGAACTGCACCGCCTGCAGCACCTCTGAGTGTGTTGTGTGAAAGACAAACGAATTTATAGTCGAACTGTGTATCTTCTCTGAGACGTCCGATTGAAACTGCCATACCGTTTTCAAGGTTTCTCTGAAGCCTTGTCTGGGGAAGATTATCTTCTTCAAAGTAGTGAAGGAACTGCTTGGGAGCGCTGGGAAGCTCAGCTTCCTGAGGATAGCCCTTGAATTCAGCCCAGATCTGCTTTATTTCATCCATAGTGGGCTTGTTTTCAAATCTTACGAAAACAGCAGCCATGTGACCGTCTGAAGCGGGAACTCTTAAGCACTGTGCGGTAAAGTTGGGTGAAGTTGCGGGAACGATTTCGTCGCCTTCGATTTTACCCCAGATTTTAAGAGGTTCTTTTTCTGATTTTTCTTCTTCACCGCCGATGAAGGGGATAACGTTATCAACCATTTCGGGCCATGTATCAAATGTTTTACCTGCACCTGAAATTGCCTGATATGTACAAACGAGAACGTCCTTAACGCCGAACTTGTTAAGAGGATAAAGAGCGGGAACGTAGCTCTGGAGTGAGCAGTTTGACTTAACCGAAACAAATCCTCTTTCTGTGCCGAGACGCTTTTTCTGTGAATCAATGATTTTAGCGTGATCTGTGTTGAGCTCGGGGATAATCATGGGAACGTCGGGTGTGTGTCTGTGAGCGCTGTTGTTTGAAACGACGGGGCATTCTGCCTTTGCGTAAGCTTCTTCAAGCGCTTTGATTTCGTCCTTTTTCATATCAACTGCGCAGAAGATGAAGTCAACTGCGGCTGAAATCTTTTCGATATCAGCGGTAGCATCCATAACAACGATGTCGGCAACCTTTTCGGGAATTTCGGTAGACATGCACCATTTTGAGCCTACGGCATCTTTATATTTTTTACCTGCTGAGCGGGGGCTTGCAGCAAGAACTTCAATGTTGAACCAGGGGTGTTCTGCAAGAAGAGTGATGAAACGCTGACCAACCATACCTGTTGCGCCAACAATACCAACCTTGTAGTTTTTCATAATTAATGCCTCATTTCGGATATTGAAAATTTAAAGATTTTTGCATAAATTATTACCTTGACAAAAACCTTCGATAATATTATGATGATAACACAAAATGTTGTATCAAGTCAAATGGTATTTATACTAATATATTGTTAATTTTTAAAGAATATTTGAGGAATTTTAATGAAACGCAGCGATTTTTTCTACGATTTACCACAGGAACTCATTGCGCAGACTCCCGTTGAGCCGCGTGACAGCTCGAGAATGCTTGCCGTTAACAGAGAAACGGGCGAGTGCGAGCATAAGATTTTTAAAGACGTAATTGATTACTTCAACGAGGGCGATTGCCTTATTCTCAATAACACAAAGGTGCTTCCCGCAAGGATGTACGGCACAAGAATTGACACAGGCTCAGTTGTTGAATTTCTGCTTTTAAAACGCATTGATAACGAAACCTGGGAAGTGATTACGGGTCCCGGCAAAAAGGCAAGAAAGGGTCATAAATTCACCTTCGGCGACGGCTCGCTGACCGCTGAAGTTATTGATGTTCTTGATGACGGAAACCGAATTGCAAGGTTCGGTTTTGAGGGCAATTTTTATGAGGTTATCGATAAAATAGGCGAAATGCCTCTGCCTCATTACATAACCGAAAAGCTTGAAAATAAAGACAGATACCAGACCGTTTTTGCAAAGGAAGAAGGCAGTGCCGCCGCACCGACTGCGGGACTTCATTTTACCCCCGAATTGCTTGAAAAAATCAAGGAAAAGGGCGTTAAAATCGGCTACGTTACTCTGCACGTAGGTCTCGGTACTTTCCGACCTGTCAAGGCAGACGACATCAAAGACCACCATATGCACTCGGAGCATTATTATCTTCCCGCCGAAACTGCCGATTTAATCAATTCTGCCAAGGCAAACGGCGGCAGAGTTTTTGCAGTGGGCACAACCTGTTGCAGAACGCTTGAATCCGTAGCAACGTTCAAGGGTGAAATCTGCGAAGCAGAAGGGGATACCGATATTTTCATCTATCCCGGTTATGAATTCAAGTGCATCGACTGTCTTATTACCAATTTCCACCTGCCCGAAAGCACTCTCATTATGCTTGTAAGTGCTTTCTGCGGCTATGAAAACACAATGAACGCATATAAAATTGCCGTTGAAGATAGATACAGATTCTTCAGCTTCGGCGACAGTTGTATATTCTATAAATAACGGAGAAATCTTATGTATAGACTTATCAAAAACGAAGGCACTGCAAGACGCGGCGAATTCCATACCGTTCACGGAACGGTGCAGACTCCCGCGTTTATGAACGTTGCCACCTGCGGTGCGATCAAGGGTGCGCTTTCCGCAAACGATTTGAAAGAAATCAAGTGCCAGGTAATGCTTTCAAACACTTATCATATGCACGTCAGACCCGGTGATGACCTTGTTCGTGAAATGGGCGGACTTCATAAGTTCACCGCCTGGGACGGCCCCATTCTTACCGACAGCGGCGGATTTCAGGTGTTCTCGCTCGCTTCACTCCGAAAGATTCAGGAAGAGGGCGTTTATTTCCAGTCCCACGTTGACGGCAGACATATTTTTATGGGCCCCGAAGAGAGTATGAGAATTCAGTCAAACCTCGGCTCAACAATTGCAATGGCTTTTGACGAATGCGTTGAAAATCCCGCAAAGCACGACTATGCAAAGCAGTCCTGCGAAAGAACGGTACGCTGGCTCAAGCGCTGCAAGGCGGAGATGGACAGGCTCAATTCTCTGCCCGATACCGTTAATCCAAATCAGATGCTTTTCGGCATAAATCAGGGCTGTACTTACGAGGATTTACGCATAGAAAATATGAAGCAGATTGCCGAGCTTGATCTTGACGGCTATGCAATCGGCGGCCTTGCGGTAGGTGAGCCGAAAGAGGATATGTACCGCATCATTTCTGCCGTTGAGCCCTATATGCCCAAGGATAAAATCCGTTATCTTATGGGTGTCGGCACTCCCGGAAATATCATCGAGGCTGTTTACAGAGGCGTTGACCTTTTTGACTGCGTAATGCCCAGCCGTAACGCACGTCACGGTCATCTTTTCACACAGAAAGGTATAATCAATCTTAATAATAAAAAATACGAGAAAGACCCTCTGCCAATTGACCCCGAGTGCGATTGCCCCGCTTGTAAATCATTCTCAAGGTCGTATATCCGCCATCTTTTCAAAGCTAAAGAGATGCTTGCAATGCGACTTTGCGTAATTCATAATCTCTATTTCTATAATACGCTTATGGAAAGAATCCGTGAAAACCTTGATAACGGCACTTTTAAGGAATTCCACGATAAATACGTTGATTTATACGATACAAGAATCTGATTTTTATTTTAAATAAATATTTACCAAATCACTTGAAATTTTCAGGATTGTATAGTATAATACTTGCATTATGTTTTGGAGGTAATTTTTAATGGGTAACTTAGGAAATCCCGGTATGCTTTTAATGTTGGTCGGTGTTATGGCACTTATGTACTTTATGACAATCAGACCTCAGAAGAAAAGACAAAAAGAAGAACAGCAGATGCGTGATAATATTCAGGTAGGCGATGAAATCACAACAATCGGCGGTATTATGGGCCGTGTTGTAACAACAAAAGAGGATTCTCTTATCATCGAAACAGGCGCAGACAGAAACAAGATGAAGATTACACGTTGGGCTGTTCAGACTAACAATACAGCTAACGAAAAGCTCGAAGCTGAAAGACAGGCTGCAAAGGAAGCTGCTGAAGCTGAAAAGAAAGCAAAGATGGAAGAAGCAGCTGACAAGAGCAAGGCTAAGAGAAAGAAGACAAAGAAAAAAGACGATACATTCGATATGTAATCCGAATAAAAAACAATCTCCCTTCATATTATTGATTATCAGTAATACGAGGGGAGCTTTTTTATGGCTAAAAAGAAGGTTTCGCGCAGAGAAGAAACGTCTGCATTTCCGATAAAAAGACTTGCTCTTTGCTCACTAATCGGCAGCGGATTATATTTTGTTATGATTTTTGCTTTTGCGTTTACCGAACTGCGTGTAGGTTTGGGAGTAAAGTATTATATGCCGCTGGGAATTGTTTACGGTGTTATGTCGGCGTTTTTAAGCGGATTTGCATCGCTTTATAACATAAAAGAAAAAGCCTTTCAATACGGCTCTCTGACGGGTCTTATGCAAGCTTTTTTGTGTACGGTAATACTTTTTGTTCTCAACGGTGCAACGGGCGGTACGGGCGTTTTTGTACAGTTTGCCGTTATGGTTGTTTCTGCTGTTCTGGGCGGAGTTGTTTCGGCAAATTTGAAGGTCAGAAACAAATACTGAGGCGGTAATATGAAAAGAATAATTCCATTTATAGTAATTCTTTCTATGGTTTTTTCAGGTTGTACCGTACAGGAAACCGTTGACCCGCAAGTGTTTCTGGCACGTTTAGCCAAAGCTGATGAAAACATTGTTTATTCGTCTGACAGAATGTTTTACGAAGAAAATTCCTGCGTTGCTTTTTTTGAATATAAAAGTAAAAGCTTTGTTGCAGAGCTGTTTTGCGGCGGCGACGGGATTGTAACCGAAATCTGCTTAAGCTCTGAAACCGCAGATGAAAACTGCTTTTCGGAATGTGCCGAAACGTTCATTTCAGTTTATGCACCTGATGAAATTTCAGCCGAAATAATCGCGAATCTTTTTGAAGACGGATATGATTATTACGAATCGCAGTGGTACGTATATGCGACCTACAACGATGGAAAAACCCGTTATTTTTCGGTGAAAAATAAGAAGCTTTCACCGACTCAGGCGGAAAAGCTTACTTTAAGAGATGAATAGAAAAAGGCACCCTCCGAAAGGAAGGTGCCTTGCTTATTACATCATTTCTGAAAGCTGAACGGGTCTGCCTTCTGCAACTGACTTCTTTGCTGCAAGAGCAACAAGAATTGAATTAAGACCGTCTTCGCCTGTTGTGGGAGTGGGCTTGTCTTCAATAACAGCCTCAACAAACTGGAGCATTTCATCTCTGAATGACTGCATATATCTTTCAAGGAAGAAATAGAGAGGCTTGTCAGCAACAACGCCTTCATCGCCCATAAATACAACGTTTGTGGGAGTGTCGTTTGAAGCAACTGCAGCGCCCTTGCTGCCGAATACTTCGATTCTCTGGTCGTAACCGTAAGCAGCTCTTCTGCTATTGTCGATAACGCCAACTGCACCGTTTGCAAACTTAAGGCTGATAACAGCTGTATCAACGTCGCCAGCTTCGCCGATAGCGGGGTCAACAAGGCAGGTTGCGTTTGCATAAACTTCTGTAACTTCGCTGCCGGCAAGGAAGCGAGCCATATCGAAATCGTGAATTGTCATATCAAGGAACATACCGCCGCTTACTGCCGAATATTCTGCCGGAGGGGGAGCGGGATCTCTTGAAGTGATTTTGATGATGTGAACATCACCGATTTTACCGTCGTTAACCATTGCTCTTACGTTAGCAAAGTTATGGTCGAAGCGGCGGTTAAAGCCAACCTGAAGCTTAACGCCTGCCTTTGCAACTGCGTCGATAACTGCGTTAACCTTTTCGGGTGTAAGGTCAACGGGCTTTTCGCAGAAGATGTGCTTGCCTGCCTGAGCAGCTTCAATAGCGATGTCAGCGTGAGTATCGGTTGATGAGCAGACAAGAACTGCTTCAACCTCGGGGTCAGCGAGCATTTCTTTGTAGTCTTTGTAAATCTTAGGAATGTTAAGTTCTGCCGCAACCTTTTCAGCATTGGGCATATAAACGTCAGTGATTCCGACTACAACGGCTGTCGGTACGTTATAAGTAATCGACTTAGCGTGCAGGGAACCGATGCGTCCGGCACCGATGATGCCGATTTTAAGCTGATTCATATTATCGGTCCTTTCATTGGGAATTAATCCCTGATTCAAAATGATTTTATCACATCTTCATTTGAAATTCAACATATATAAGGCTTATTTTCCATATTTTTCTTTGGTTGCAAGGCCGCCTCTGATATGTCTTTCCGCTTTGTTGATTTCAAGAATATTCCGCACGTCGCTGTAAAGCGATGGGTTAATGTGCCTGAGTCTGGTTGAAACGTCGGTATGTACGGTGGATTTTGATATGCCGAATTTTTTTGCCGCGGCACGCACGGTTGTTTTGTTTTCGACTATATATTCAGCAAGTTTTATTGCACGCTGCTCGACAATGCTTTTCAAGTTATAACCTCCTGTCAGATATATCATTAAATCTTATGACTGACAGGCTTGTTATATTACTTTGATTAAAAAAACAGCTCCCTCTGCTGAGGAAGCTGTCAGATTTATCTTTCTTCTCTGAAATACGAAAGGCCGAGGCTTGCGGGGGGCTGGTTTTCTTTCTTCTGGCGCATACTGATAACAACAAGAACAATGATTGTAACAACGTAGGGAGTCATTTTAAAGAGCTCCTGCTGCTCGAAAGAAAGGTTCTGAATGTAGTTGTAAGCAATAAGAAGACCGCCGAAAAGGATTGAGCCGAGAATGCTCATATTGGGCTTCCATACTGCGAAAATAACAAGAGCGATTGCAAGCCAGCCTCTGTCGCCGAATGCGTTGTTTGACCAGATGCCGTCAGCGTAGTCCATAACGTAGTAAAGGCCGCCGAGACCTGCAATAACACTGCCGATACAGGTTGAAACGTATTTATATCTGTCAACGTTGATACCTGCCGCGTCGGCAGTTGCGGGGTTTTCGCCGATTGCACGAAGGTGAAGACCTTTTCTTGTTTTGTTAAAGAAGAACGAAGCGAGAATTGCGATTATGATAGCGGCATAAGCGAGGAAGCTGTATGAGAAAAACAGCTCGCCGATTTTGCCAAGGTTATCTGCAAACGGAAGAGGAGTTTTGAAAAACTTGCTTGTTTCAACAAGTGCGATTGAAGGAGTATCACTTTCGGTCAGCTTGATAAGTGAGCCGCCAAAGAAGTTACCGAAACCGACGCCGAACGTTGTAAGTGCAAGACCGGTAACGTTCTGATTTGAGTGAAGAGTAACGGTAAGAACGCAGTAGATAAGACCCATAATAAGCGAGCCGAGAATTGAAGCGAAAAGGGGAATAAGCACTGCAAGAACAGGGTTGAGAGTTTCGGTTGACTGCTCGTAAAGGAAAGCACCGATAACGCCTGAAATAGCGCCTACGTACATAATACCGGGAATACCGAGATTAAGATGACCGCCCTTTTCGGTGATAATTTCACCTGTTGAACCGTAAAGGAGGGGAATACCCTGCATAATGGCACGTTGGATTATCGAAATAATCATTTACCTTTGCCCTCCTTCTTTGATTCTCTGAATTTTATTGAGTAGTTGATAAAGAATTCGCTGCCGATGATGAAGAATATGATAATTCCCGTAATGATTTCCGAGAAAGAGCTGTTGAGCTCAAATTCCGATGAAATTGCGATTGCGCCTTTTTCCATAAATACGATAAGGAAAGAGGTGAGGAACATCATAATCGGGTTGAACTTTGCAAGCCACGAAACCATAATAGCGGTGAAACCTCTGCCGCCGACAGTTTCGCTTGCGATTGTGTGGTCGGTGCCCGCAACCATAAGAAGACCTGCGATACCGCAGATGGCACCCGAGAGAATCATTGTGCGTATAATAACCTTTTTAACGTTGATGCCGATATATTTTGCTGTGTTTTCGCTTTCGCCTACAACCGAAATTTCGTAGCCGTGTTTACTGTGCTTGAGATAGATGTACATAACGATTGTAAGAGCAACAACGATAAGAATGTTGAGCAGATATTTCTGGTCGAGAATTTCGGGGAACCAGCCGGCTTTTGTGTCGCTGTTGATGATACCGATGCTGCCTGAACCCTTGGGAACAGAATACTTATAAGCGAAGAACTTTACGATCTGCATTGCAATGTAGTTCATCATAAGGGTGAAAAGCGTTTCGTTTGTGTTCCAATGAGCTTTGAAGAAAGCGGGGATAAGCGCCCATATCGCGCCGCAAACAACGCTTGAAATAACCATAACAATCATAAGAACGGCGGGGCTGAGAGTATCGCTGAAGTTTATCATACAAAGAGCCGCCATAAGACCGCCCATAAGAGCCTGTCCTTCAGCGCCGATGTTCCAGAATTTCATTTTGAAAGCGGGAGTAACTGCAAGTGAAACGCAAAGAAGAAGCGCGATGCCCTGTAAAAGGTTCCAGATTCTTCTTTCAGTGCCGATTGCACCGTCAATCATTGTTACGTAAACGTCAATCGGATTTTTGCCTGTAAGAATAAAGGTGAATACGCCCGCAACGATAAGCGCTGCAATAATTGCCCCCGCACGGATGAGTAAAGTCTGCCATACGGGAATTGACGAACGCTTGACAACGTGGAAAAGCGGCTCGTGTTTTTTGGAGATAGGCTTACTCATTGCTTTCACCTCCGTTATTTTTGGTCATAAGCAAACCGATTTCTTCTTTTGTTGTGTTTCTCGCATCAACAACGCCTGTGATTGAACCTGAGTTGATAACAATAATTCTGTCGCAAAGGTCAATGAGTACGTCGAGGTCTTCGCCAACGAAGATAACGGCAACGCCGCTTTCTTTCTGTTTGTTGAGAAGATTGTAAATGAGGTAAGAGGAGTTGATATCAAGACCTCTTACGGGGTAAGCAACCATAAGAACTGTGGGGGAAGCGGCAATTTCCCTGCCGACAAGAACCTTCTGAACGTTACCGCCCGAAAGTCTGCGAACGGGAGTTTTTGCGCTGGGAGTAACAACCTCAAGCTCTTCGATAATCTTATTGGCAAGGTCCTTGGGCTTTTTACGCTCAAGGAAAGCGGATTTGCCTTTTCTGTAGCTTCTGAGAAGCATATTGTCGATGATATCCATATTGCCGACAAGACCCATACCGAGTCTGTCTTCGGGAACGAATGAAAGGCGGACACCGAGCTCTTTGATTTTAACGGGTGACTTGTCACGGAGATTTTCCGTTTTGCCCGTTTTGGGGTCGTGATAAAGAATCTCGCCCTCGTTGAGCTTCTGTAAGCCCGCAATTGATTCAAGCAATTCACGCTGACCGCTGCCCGCGATACCCGCAATGCCGAGAATTTCGCCCGCTTTTGCATTGAACGAAATATTCTTCAGAAGGGTAATTCCCTCGCGGTTGATACAGGAAATGTTTTTGATTTCAAGTCTGTCGGGGGTATCCTCAACCTTTGTTCTTTCAATGTTGAGTTCAACCTTTTTACCAACCATCATTTCGGTAAGCTCTGCTTCGTTTGTTTCAGCAGTGTTTACCGTACCTATGTATTCACCCTTACGCAGAACGGAAACTCTGTCTGAAAGGGAGAGAACCTCGTGAAGCTTATGAGTGATGATGATAATTGCTTTGCCGCTGTCACGCATATTGCGAAGAACTTTGAAAAGCTTCTGTGTTTCCTGGGGAGTGAGAACGGCTGTAGGCTCGTCAAGGATAAGAATATCCGCACCTCTGTAGAGCACTTTGATAATCTCAACGGTCTGTTTTTCAGAAACAGACATCTCGTGAATTTTCTTGTTGGGGTCAAGGTCGAAGCCGTACATCGAGCTGATTTCTTTAATCTTTTTGCAGGATTCCTTAAGGCTGTATTTGCCGTCTTCCTTAAGACCGAGAACAATATTTTCGGCAGCGGAAAAAACATCAACAAGCTTGAAATGCTGATGAATCATACCGATTTTATACTGGAAAGCATCTTTGGGTGAACGGATAAGAACTTCATTACCGTCAATGAAAATCTGACCGTGGTCGGGGTAATAGATGCCTGAAATCATATTCATAAGGGTGGTTTTGCCGCTTCCGTTTTCGCCGAGGATTGAAAGAATTTCGCCGCGGTTAACGGTGAGGCATACGTCCTTGTTGGCAACTATCTGACCGAAGGTCTTTGTAATATTTTTTAATTCAATAGCAGGTGTAGCCAAGTCATTACCTCCTGTTTAATACTTTTTGAAACAGCAATTAATATGGTTTTGAAAGGCATATTTCCGCCACAGATGCGTTAAAAATCTTTGAAATATCATCGTATTTCAGACATATAGAATTACTGTTTCAAAAAGTATTACAAAAGAATGCTGATATTTTCAGCACTTTTTTCAAAATTAAAAGGGTATAGGCGGAGCTTTCGCTCCGCCTAGAAACCAAATTAGAACTTTTCGTTAAGAAGAGTGATGCCGTCGATTCTGAGATCGAAATAAGGAGCTGAACGGTATTCTGATTCGTGGAAATAGCCGTCCTTAACAACTTCTGTATCGCCCTTATATTCAGCGTCTGTATCAACGTCAGCCATATAAGTTGTAACGGGCTTGCCGCCAACTGTGATGAAGTTTTCGGTAGCTGTATCAAATACGTGAACTTCGCCTGAGATAAGCTTTGCCTTAACTTCTTCAATCTTTTCAACTGTGCCTTCAGCAGCAACAGCTGTGTTTACGTCTGTAAGAACAACTGAACCTGTTTCAAGTGTGCCTGTCCAGTCATCTTCGATGTCCTTGCCTTCCTGTACGCAAGTAATCATGTGCTTCATATAAGGAGTCCAGTCGATTCTTGATGAAACGATGAATGTGTTGGGGCAAGCTGACTGTGTGCTGCCGTTGTATGAAACGTTGGGGATACCTGCTGTTTCGCAAGCTGTGGGAGCACCCCATGAGTCA